>NZ_JBNFOB010000011.1:0-20720 GCF_057364565.1 Micrococcus sp. LASM2_SD2
GCGGCCGTGGCCGGGCTCTGAGCCGGCGCCGGCCGGCTCGCCCGTGCACTCCGGTGCTCCTCGCCCAGGCTCGTCGCCGCGCCTTCCTCGGCCTTCACGACGACGGCCCCCGTCCCCACGGTCTGTGGTGACGGGGGCCGTCGTCCGCCCCGGGGGGGGGCGGCTCCGGTGCGAGTGGAGTCGGGTCAGGCGCGGATCGGGTCGATCAGGCCGGTGAAGTGCCGGCGGCCCTTCCGGGCATTCCAGCCGGTGACCTCGGTCAGGCCCTCGGCGGGGTGCGAGAAGGCCACCGCGACCGTGCCCGGCAGCAGGACCGGGGCGTCGAAGACGATCTCCCAGCGAAAGCCGGCGCCGCCCGGCTCCCGTCCGGCGAGCATCCGCGCGGCGAGGTACATGCCGTGGGCGATCGAGCCCTTCATGCCGAGCAGCTTGGCCGACGGGCCGGTGAGGTGGATCGGGTTGTAGTCGCCGGAGACCGCGGCGTACCGCCGGCCCGCTCCCCCGTCGAGGCGCCACTGGCCCGTCATGCGCGGGGCGGTGAAGTCCTCGCGGGCAGGCCGCTCCGGGCGTTCGCCGCGGTGCACGCCCTTGGCGAGGTACCGGGAGACGCCCTCCCACAGGACCTCCCCGGTCTCCGGGTCGGTCACGGTCACGGTCATGTCCACCGCGGTGCCCGCGTGGTGGGCGACCAGCTCGGAGGCCCGCGCGGTGATGTCCAGGGGGACGTCCACCGGCACGGGGCGACGGTGCTCCACCGTGTTGGTCAGGTGCACCATGCCCATCAGCGGCAGCGGGAAGGCCTCGTCCGCCATGAGGTGCATCGCGGCCGGGAAGGCCTCAATGTGGACCAGCACGGACGGCACGGACTCCGGCTCGCCGGTGCCGAGCAGTCGGCGGTAGGCGTCCAGGGACTCCCCGGTGATGCGATGGCCGCGCACGACCACCGCCTCGGCGGGCACGTCCTGCGGACGGCGGCGCTTGGTCACGGCGTCCTTGGCGGCCAGGCCCACCGCGGCGCGGTAGCAGGCCCCCAGGGACGGCATGGTCTGCAGCTCGGTCATGCTCAGGCCCCCATCATCGCCTGGCCACACACGCGCAGCGTGGTGCCGTTGGTGCCCCCGGCGGAGTCCGAGACGAGGAAGGCGATCGCCTCGGCCACGTCCACCGGCTTGCCGCCCTGGCTCAGGGAGTTGATGCGCCGGCCGACCTCGCGGGTGAGCAGCGGGATCTTCGCGGTCATCTCGGTCTCGATGAAGCCCGGCGCCACGGCATTGATGCTGCCGCCCTGGGCGGCCAGCAGCGGTGCGGTGGCGGCGGCCAGGCCCATCACGCCCGACTTCGAGGTGGCGTAGTTGGTCTGGCCGCGGTTGCCCGCGATGCCGGAGGTGGAGGCCAGGGTGACGATGCGCAGGCCCTCGCCCACCACGTCCTGCGCGTCCTCGGCGAGGAACGCCTCGTCCATGCGCAGCTGGGACAGGGTGTTGACCGCCAGGACGGAGTCCCAGCGGGCGGCGTCCATGTTCGCCAGCATCTTGTCCCGGGTGATCCCCGCGTTGTGCACCACGATGTCCATGTGGCCGTGGCGGCTGCGGCAGTGCTCGAGGATGCGGGCGCCCGCGTCCTCGGCCGTGATGTCCAGCTGCAGGGCGGTGCCGCCGAGCTCGTTGACCACGGAGGTGAGGGACTCGCCGGCGGCGGGGACGTCCACACCCACCACGGTCGCTCCGTCGCGCGCCAGGGTGCGGATGATGGCCGCGCCGATGCCGCGGGCGGCGCCGGTGACCACGGCCACCTTGCCCGCCAGCGGACGGTCGGCGTCCTCCGGGAGGCGACCGTCCGTCGTCGTGACCGGGAGGAACTGGCCGGACACGTAGGCGGAGCGGCCGGAGAGCAGGAAGCGCAGGGCGCCGGCGGCGCCCGGGGCGTCCAGGGTGACGCCGTCGCCGAGCTGGATGCCGTTGGCGGTGCCGCCGGCACGCATCTCGTGGGCGAGGGACCGGGTCAGTCCCGTGATGCCCTGGCGGGCCGCGCGCACGGCCGGCTGCCCGGTCGCCGAGTCGGCCTCCGGGGAGTCGGCCACGGTGACCACGCGGGAGTTCTTCGCGAGCCCGCGGAGGGTGCCGCCGAGCTCGAGGGCGGTCTCGCCGATCGCGGCCGGCGAGTCGATGCCGTCGAAGCAGGCCACCACCGCGGCATACCTCCCGGCCTCGGTGCGGGAGGTCTGGACCTCCACGCCCCAGCCGGCGAGCAGACGGGCGGCGGCCTCGGCGGCCGGGGTGCCGCCGAGGACGAGGGCAGGGCCCTCCAGCAGCGGGGCACCCGGAGTGTGGCGGCGCAGCCGGACGGGCATCGGCAGGCCGAGCGCCTTGGCGAGCCGCTTGCCGACGGCGGAGTCGACGAAGGTGCCGTAGGGGTCGTTCATCAGATCAGTCCTTGTCAGTCGTTCTCGACGGTCGGGGCGGCTCAGCGGCCGCGGAGCAGGGCGACGACGCCCTGGCCGCCGGCTGCGCACACGGAGATCAGGCCGAGGGAGCCCTCGCCCTTCTCGTGGAGCATCTTGGACAGCAGCGCGGTGATGCGCCCGCCGGTGGCGGCGAACGGGTGGCCGGCGGCCAGGGAGGAGCCGTACACGTTGAGCTTGGCGCGGTCCACGCTGCCGAAGGCGCCGTCCAGGCCGAGACGGGTGCGGCAGAACTCCTCGTCCTCCCATGCCTTCATGGTGGAGAGCACGGTGCCGGCGAAGGCCTCGTGGATCTCGATGAAGTCCAGGTCCCCCAGGGTCAGGCCGTGGCGGTCGAGCAGGCGCGGCACGGCGTAGACCGGGGCCATGAGTAGGCCCTCGTCCCCGTCCACGAAGTCCACGGCGGCGATCTCGTGGTCCACGAACTCGGCCAGGACCGGGAGGCGGTGCTCGGCGGCCCACTCCTCGGAGGAGACGAGCACGGCGGAGGCGCCGTCCGTCAGCGGGGTGGAGTTCGCAGCCGTCATGGTGGCTTCCTCCCCCAGGTGGCGGCCGAACGCCGGCTTCAGCTTGCCGAGCTTCTCCAGGGTGGAGTCGCCGCGCAGGTTGTTGTCCTTGGACAGGCCGCGGAACGGTGTGACCAGGTCGTCCATGTACCCGGAGTCGTAGGCGGCGGCCAGGTTCCGGTGCGAGGCCAGGGCCAGCTCGTCCTGCTCGGCGCGGGTGATGCCCCACTGGTGGGTGGTCAGCGCCTGGTGCTCGCCCATGGCGAGGCCGGTGCGCGGCTCCCCGGCGCCGGCCGGCTCCGGGACGATGTGGCCCGGCCGCAGGTCCTTGAGGGCGGCGAGGCGCTCCTTGGCGGTGCGCGCAGTGTTGAGGCGCATCAGCACCCGACGCAGGCCGTCCGAGACGGAGATCGGGGAGTCGGAGATGGAGTCCACGCCGCCGCCAATGCCGGAATCGATCTGGCCGAGGCGGATCTTGTCCGCGAGGAGGCCGAGGGCCTCCATGCCGGTGGCGCAGGCGACCTGCAGGTCCATGGCGGGGGTGTCGTGCGAGAGGGAGGAGCCGAGGACGGACTCGCGGGTGAGGTTGAAGTTGCGGGGGTGCTTCAGCACGGCGCCCGCGGCGACCTGGCCGAGCCGCTCGCCCTGGAGGCCGCAGCGGGCCACGAGTCCCTCGATCGCGGCGGTCAGCATGTCCTGGCTGGAGGCGTCCGCATACGCGGTGTGGGCGCGGGCGAACGGGATGCGGTTGCCCCCCACCACGACGGCTTTGCGCAGCGGGCCTCCGGCGACGGCGGGACGGGGATCGGTGGCGTCGGTGACGTTCACGACGGGCTCCTTCGAGGGGGCGGTGCGCATCCGCCGCGCGGCGGACGGACACGAGGGGACTGTTTCCGCTACCGAGCGTACCTGATACGATGCGTCCCGTGAAGTCAGACACATCAACCCTGCGCGACGGGCGCCATGCCCGCTGGGACGACCACCGCCGCCGGCGTCGCCGCGCGCTGCTGCGCGCGACCCGAGAGGCCGTCCACGACCTCGGCCCGCACGCCTCCATGGAGGAGATCGCGGCGCACGCCGGCACCTCGAAGTCCGTGTTCTACCGGTACTTCGGAGACAAGGCGGGGCTCCAGGAGGCGGTCTCCCAGGAGGCCATCGCCCTGATGGAGCGCCGTCTCCTCGAGGCGGTCGAGGCCTCCGAGCACCCCCGGCTGGCCCTGGGGGCCATGGTGGAGACCTACCTGCGGATGGCCGACTCGTCCCCGCACGTCTACGCCTTCTCCGTCCAGTCCCCCCAGGGCGGCGAGGACCCGTCGGACGAGCACGGCCTCCACGGGTTCTTCGAGCGCATGCACGAGGCCCTCGAGGAGCGCCTGCGCACCCATCTGGCGTTCGAGGGGCTGGCCTCCCCGGCCGCGGGCGATCCGCTGCTGCTGTGGCCGACCGCCGCCCTGGGTCTGGTCCGCGCCGCGGGCGAGTGCTGGCTGTCCGCCTCGGGCTCCGCGCACCGCGCCACCGCGGAGGAGACCGCCGCCCAGATCACCGGCTGGCTGCTTCACGGCCTCGCCGGATCCACCCTCACCACCCCGTCCCCCACGAACAGGAGCACGCCATGACCGCCACCGACCAGACCGCCGGCATCCCCGTTATCGACACGGTCGACTCCGTCCCCGGAGACGTGGACCAGATCGCTCCCGAGCATCCGGAGGCCGGCAGCCTCGACTCCGCCGCCCTGCAGGAGGCGCTGCTCGGCCGGTGGGCCGAGGCCCGCCGCGCCTCCCGCGCCCTCATGAAGGACCCCGCGCTGCACCGCGACCCGCTGCTCGGCATGGATGAGCACCGTGAGCGCGTGCTGGACCAGCTGCGGATCCTCGTGGACAACGACGCGATCGCCCGCGCCTTCCCGAAGCGGTTCGGCGGTGAAGACGCCCACGGCGCCTCCGTGGCCGCGTTCTCGGACATCTTCACCGCGGACCCCTCCCTGCAGATCAAGGCCGGCGTCCAGTGGGGCCTGTTCTCCTCGGCGATCCTCCACCTGGGCACCGAGGAGCACCACGCGAGGTGGCTGCCGGACGCCCTGTCCCTGAGGCTCCCGGGCGCGTTCGCCATGACGGAGATCGGGCACGGCTCGGACGTCTCCTCCATTGGCACCACCGCCACCTATGACGAGGCCACCGAGGAGTTCGTGGTCCACACCCCGTTCAAGGGCGCGTGGAAGGATTATCTGGGCAACGCCGCGCTGCACGGCCGTGCCGCCACCGTCTTCGCCCAGCTCATCACCAAGGGCGTCAACCACGGCGTCCACTGCTTCTTCGTGCCGATCCGTGACGAGGCGGGGAACTTCCTGCCGGGCGTCGGCGGCGAGGACGACGGCCTCAAGGGCGGCCTGAACGGCATCGACAACGGCCGGCTGCACTTCACGCAGGTCCGCATCCCGCGCACCAACCTGCTCAACCGCTACGGGGACGTCGCCGCCGACGGCACCTACTCCTCCCCCATCGCCTCCCCGGGCCGCCGGTTCTTCACGATGATCGGCACCCTGGTCCAGGGCCGCGTGTCCCTGTCCCTGTCCGCAACGGGCGCCTCCTTCCTGGGCCTGCAGGGCGCCATCACCTACGGCAACCAGCGCCGCCAGTTCAACGCATCCTCTCCGGACCGCGAGGAGGTGCTGATGGACTACCAGAACCACCAGCGCCGCCTGATCGACCGCCTGGCGCGCGCCTACGCGGACGCGTTCTCCTCGAACGAGCTGCTGGAGAAGTTCGACGAGGTGTTCTCCGGCCGCGGGGACACCGAGCACCACCGCGAGGAGCTCGAGACGCTCGCGGCCGCCGTGAAGCCCACCACCACCTGGAACGCCCTGGACACCCTGCAGGAGGCCCGCGAGGCCTGCGGCGGCATGGGCTTCATGGCACGCAACCGCGTCACCCAGATGCGCGCGGACCTGGATATCTTCGTCACCTTCGAGGGCGACAACAACGTCCTGCTGCAGCTGGTGGGCAAACGCCTGCTCACGGACTACTCCAAGGAGTTCGGCCGCCTGGACGTGGGCGCCGTGTCCAAGTACGTGGCAAGCCAGGCCTCGGAGGCCCTGCTCCGGGTGGGCCTGCACAAGGTGGTCCAGTCCGTCTCGGACCGCTCGGACGAGCGCCGTTCCGCGAACTGGTTCAAGGACCCGGAGGTGCAGCAGCACCTGCTGGCGGACCGGGTGCGCTCCAAGACCGCGGACATCGCCGGCACGCTGCAGAAGGTGCGTGGCAAGGACCGTGCAGTGCAGGCGGCGGCGTTCAACTCCCGTCAGCAGGAGCTGATCGAGGTGGCCGGGGACCACGCCGCGCTGCTGCAGTGGGAGGCCTTCACCCGGGTGGTGGAGGGCATCGAGGACGAGCACACCCGTACGGTCCTGACCTGGTTGCGTGACCTCTTCGCCCTGCGCACCGTGGAGGACGACCTCGGCTGGTACGTCTCCCACGGACGCGTGTCCTCCCAGCGCGCCCGTGCCCTGCGCGGCTACATCAACCGCCTGGCCGAGCGCCTGCGCCCGTTCGCGCAGGAGCTGGTGGAGGCTTACGGGCTGGAGCCGGAGCACCTGCGCATGGAGATCACCACGGATGCCGAGCGCGAGCGCCAGGAGGAGGCCCACGCCTACTACGCCGAGCTCGCTGCCTCCGGCGACGCCCCGGTGCACGAGCGCACGCTGCGCGCCCGGGAGAAGGCGGCGAAGCGTGACTCCGCGAGGAAGAACGCGGGCTGACGCCCACCCCGGTCGGCCCCTCGGGGCGGCCGGGAGACGACGACGGCGGCCCACCTCCACGAGGTGGGCGCCGTCGGCCTGTGTCCGGGTCCAGTGCCCGGATCCGGCACGCGGGGTCAGCGCACGACGGTCTCGTAGACCTCCAGGGTGCGCTCGGCGATGGTCTCCCAGGAGAAGTGCTCGATGGCGCGGGTGCGGCCGGCTTCGCCCATGGCCGCGGCCTTTTCCGGGTCGGCGAGGACCTGGGTGAGGGAGGCGGAGAAGTCCTTCACGAAGGCCTCCTCGTCCGCGGGGGTGCCGGTGCCGTCGTCGACCTGCTCGATGTCCACGAGCAGGCCGGTGGTCCCGTGGTCCACGACCTCCGGGATGCCGCCCACGCGCGTGGCGACCACGGCGGTGCCGCAGGCCATGGCCTCGAGGTTGACGATGCCCAGGGGCTCGTAGATCGACGGGCAGGCGAAGACGGTGGCCTGGGAGAGGATCTCCATGACCTCCTGGCGGGGCAGCATGCCCTCGATGACCACCACGCCGTCCCGCTGCTCGCGCAGCTCGGCGAACAGGCCTTCGACTTTCTTCGCCAGCTCCGGGGTGTCCGGGGCGCCGACGCAGAGGACCAGCTGGGCCTCTGCCGGCAGCTGCAGGGCGGCCTTGAGCAGCAGCGGCACGCCCTTCTGGCGGGTGATGCGGCCGACGAAGGCCACGGACGGACGGTCCGGGTCGATGCCGTGCTTCCTCAGGGCGTCCTGGGAGGTCTGCGGGGTCCAGAGCTCGGTGTCGATGCCGTTGTGCACCACGTGCACCTTGGCCGGGTCCACGTCCGGGTAGCACTTGAGGATGTCCCGGCGCATGCCCTCGGACACGGCGATCACGGCGTCGGCGGCGTGGTATGCGGTGGACTCGGCCCAGCTGGAGACCCGGTACCCGCCGCCGAGCTGCTCGGCCTTCCATGGGCGCAGCGGCTCCAGGGAGTGGGCGGAGAGCACATGGGGGACGTTGTGCAGCAGGCCGCCGAGGTGGCCGGCCATGTTCGCGTACCAGGTGTGGGAGTGGATGACGTCGGCGCCGGCGAACGCCTCGAGCATGGTCAGGTCGGTGGCGAGGGTCTGGACGGCGCCGTTGGTCCCGTCGAAGCCCTCGGGGGTGGGGTAGGTCAGCACCTCGGCCCCGTGGAAGTCGGCGTCGCGGGGATCTCCGAAGGCGTGGACGCGGACGTCGGCGCGGGCGGCGAGGACGCGGGTCAGCTCCGCGACGTGGACGCCGGCTCCGCCGTAGACGGCCGGGGGGAACTCTTTGCTCACGATGTCGATGCGCACGCCTCCAACCTAGTCCAGGCCGACCAGGGCGGATAGTCTGGCGCTACCGGAGGCCGGTGCTGCGCCGGCCTCGTGAGCGAGCAGGAAGGGAGCCCGCGTCCATGGTCCAGAAGAAGGTCCTGTCGATCGTCCTGGCCGGAGGTGAGGGCAAGCGCCTGATGCCGCTGACCGCGGACCGCGCCAAGCCGGCCGTGCCGTTCGGCGGCGCCTACCGGCTCATCGACTTCGCCCTGTCCAACCTGGTGAACTCGCGGTACCGCGAGATCGTGGTGCTGACCCAGTACAAGTCCCACTCGCTGGACCGCCACATCTCCGAGACCTGGCGGATGTCCACCCTGCTCAACAACTACGTCGCCTCGGTGCCCGCTCAGCAGCGCCGCGGCAAGGACTGGTTCCTCGGATCGGCCAACGCCATCTACCAGTCGATGAACCTCATCCAGGACGCCCGCCCGGACATCGTGGTGGTGATCGGTGCGGACCACGTCTACCACATGGACTTCCAGCAGATGGTGGACCAGCACATCTCCTCCGGGGCGAAGGCCACGGTGGCGGCCGTCCGCCAGCCGCTGTCCATGGCGTCCTCGTTCGGCGTGATCGAGACGGCGGAGCAGGACCGGACGAGGATCGCCCGCTTCGTGGAGAAGCCGGACTCCACCCCCGGCCTGCCGGACGACCCCGAATCCTTCCTGGCCTCCATGGGCAACTACGTCTTCGACGCGGACGCCCTCGTGGAGGCCCTGAACCGGGACGCGGAGGACGAGGGCTCGGACCATGACATGGGCGGGGACATCGTCCCCTGGTTCGTGGACCGGGACGAGGCCGGCGTGTACGACTTCACCACCAACGAGGTCCCGGGGGCGAAGTCCGGCCAGCACTACTGGCGGGACGTGGGCACCCTGGACTCCTACTACGACGCGCACATGGACCTGGTGCAGCCGGTGCCGGAGTTCAACCTCTACAACCGGGACTGGCCGCTGTACACCCGCCAGTCCGTGTCCCCGCCGGCGAAGCTGGTGCGTTCGGCGTCCAAGCGTCCGGGCACCGCGGTGGACTCGCTGCTCGCCCAGGGCGTGGTGGTCTCGGGCGGCACGGTCGCGCAGTCCGTGGTGTCCACGGACTGCCGCATCCTCAACGAGGCCTGGGTGGAGCAGTGCGTGGTGCTGGACTCGGTGGTGATCTCCGAGGGCGCCCAGGTCCGCAACGCGATCCTGGACAAGAACGTGGTGGTCCCGCCGGGCGTGCGCATCGGCTTCGACCGCGCCGAGGACGAGGCCCGTGGCTTCACCGTGACCGAGTCCGGCCTCACGGTGATCTCGAAGAACCAGGCCGTCCCGGCCTGAACCGCCTCCGGCGGTCCCCGCACGGGGACGACGACGGCGCTCGCCTCCGGCGCGGAGGCGGGCGCCGTCCGCGCGTCCGGTGGAGGTCCTCGGCCCGGGTCCTCGTCCCAGGTCCTCGGCGCGCGGGGCGTGCATGTGATGGGATAGGCACATGTCTGAGACCCATGCATCTGCTGAGCCGCGCCCGGACTGGGACACTGCGGCGCTCACCCGTGACGAGGCCCGTGCCCGCGCGGACGCCCTGACCGTGAGCTCCTATGACGTGGCCGTGGACGTCCGCAACGCCGCGGACGCCGCCGCCGAGGCCTACCCGGTCACCGCCCGCCTGGAGTTCTCCTGCGCCGAGCCCGGTGCCGAGACCTGGCTGGACTGGATCAACGCCTCCGTCGAGTCGGTCGAGCTGAACGGGGAGCCGCTGGACGTCGCCGAGGTGGCGGGTCGCAACCGGGTGCGCCTGCCGGGGCTCGCGGCGGAGAACACCGTGGTGGTGCGCGGCACCTCCCTGTACTCGCGCTCCGGTGAGGGCATGCACCGCTACGTGGACCCGGCGGACGGCCAGACCTACCTGTACACCCAGTACGAGCCAGCCGATGCCCGCCGCGTGTTCCCGAACTTCGAGCAGCCGGACCTGAAGGCCTCCTTCACGTTCTCCCTCACCGGTCCGGCGGACTGGGTCCTCGCCTCGAACGGCGTGGAGACCTCCCGTGGGCAGAACGACGACGGCTCGGTCACCGTGGCCTTCCGGGCCACCCGCCCGCAGTCCACGTACATCACCACCCTGCTCGCCGGCCCGTATGCCGTGTTCGAGGACCGCTGGGGCGGCCACGAGGCCACCGGCGCGGACCCGGTGGACCTGCGCATCTTCTGCCGGCAGACGCTGGCCGAGCACATGGACGCCGAGGCCGTCTTCGAGATCACGAAGAACGGCATGGACTTCTTCCACGGCATGTTCGGCGTGCCGTACGAGTGGGGCAAGTACGACCAGGCCTTCGTGCCGGAGTACAACCTCGGCGCCATGGAGAACCCGGGCCTGGTGACCTTCACCGAGCACTACATCCATGACACCGCCCCCACCCGTGCCCAGCTGGAGGGCCGTGCGAACACGATCCTCCACGAGATGGCCCACATGTGGTTCGGAGACCTGGTGACCATGAAGTGGTGGGACGACCTCTGGCTCAAGGAGTCCTTCGCGGACTACATGGGCACCCTGCTCGGCCGAGGCCGCCGGCTTCACGGAGGCCTGGACCTCGTTCGCCTCCCGCCGCAAGGCCTGGGCCTACGTGCAGGACCAGTACCCCACCACGCACCCGATCGTGGCGGACATCGTGGACCTGGAGGCCGCCCGTCAGAACTTCGACGGCATCACCTACGCCAAGGGCGCCTCGGTGCTCAAGCAGCTGGCGGCCTTCGTGGGCCGGGATGCCTTCGAGCAGGCCGCCCGCACCTACTTCCAGCGCCACGCCTGGGGCAACGCCGAGCTGAAGGACTTCCTCGCCGTGCTCTCCGCGGCCTCGGGCCGGGACATGTCCGCCTGGGCCGACGCCTGGCTGCACACCGCCGGCGTCCCGAGGCTGCGCGTGGAGATCGTGGACGGCACCCCGGTGCTGGTGCAGTCCGGCGAGGACCCCACCACCAGCGAGCCGATCCGCCGCCCGCACGTGGTGCAGGTGGGCGTGTACGAGCCCAACGCCTCCGGGGCGCTGATGCGCACCGGCCAGATGTCCGTGGACGTGGCCGAGGGCGTGGAGCGCACGCCGCTGACCCGCCTGGAGGTGCCGGAGCACGGCGTGCGCCTGGTCCTGCCGAACGACGAGGACCTCACCTACGCCGCGGTGTCCCTGGACGACGTCTCCCTGGACGCCGTGCTGACCCACCGCATCGCCGACCCGCTGGCCCAAGCCACGGTGTGGGCCTCGCTGTGGGCCATGGTGCGCGGCGGCGAGCTGTCCGTCCCGGCGTTCGTGGCCGCCGTCGAGCAGCTGGCGGACACCATCACCCCGGTGGCCGTCTACACCCAGGTCCTGACCCAGGCCGCCTCGGCCGTGTCCCTCTACGCGGCCGCGGGCGAGCGTCACGAGCTGCGCTCCCGTCTGGGCGCGCTGCTGCTGCGGCACGTGGCCGAGCTGGAGGCCGGCTCGGACCGCCAGCGCTCCGCCGCCCGTGTCCTGGGCCTGGTGGCACGCAAGGACGCCGAGCTCGCCGTGCAGGTGGAGCAGGCCCTGCTGCAGGATGCGGAGACCGCCGCCCCGGGGCTGGCCGTGGACACCGAGATCCGCTGGCTCGTGCTGCAGGCCCTGGCCGCCACCGGCCGGATCGACCGTGCCGGTCTGGACGCGGCCCTGGCCGAACAGCGCACCGCCAAGACCGTGGTGAGCCACACCCTGGCCGTGAACGCCCTGCCGGACGCCGCAGGCAAGCAGGCCGCCTGGGACGCCGTGATCTCCGGTGTGGACGCGGACGGCACGCCGCTGTCCAACGACCTGCTCTCGGCCACCGCCGAGGGCTTCGCCACCGGCGACGCCGCCCTCACCTCCGGCTACGACCAGAAACTCTTCGGCGAGCTCGAGCAGCTGTGGTCCTCCCGGTCCAACGGGCTGGCCTCACGCGCCATCTCCGGCCTGTTCCCGTTGCACCAGGACGCCGTGGAGGGAGATGAGGCCGCGCAGGAGCAGCACCCGGTGCTGGCCGCCGCGCAGGCCTGGATCGACGACCACCCCGACGCCCCAGGCGCACTGCGCCGCCTCATGGTGGAGCACACCGACTCGCTGCGCCGGTCCCTGCGGGTGCAGTCCCGCCAGGAGGAGCTCCACCACCTCTGAGCAGATCGGCCTGCACCACGACGACGGCCCGTCGCCTTTCCAGAGAAGGCGGCGGGCCGCCCGTCTGCGGTGCAGGACGACCGCCCACGACGTGAGGGGGGGGGGGAGAGACACGGTGCGCAGGCACGGCCTCAACACTGTGTCTCCCCCTCATTCTGTGGTGATCAGGGCACGCGCTGCAGCCACCGCTCGGTAAGGAACTTCTCCTCGGCGAGGGCCTGGGCGCGGTCCAGGGTCTGACGGTCCAGCTCCACACGGGTGGCGCGGTAACGCTCCTCGAAGACCTGCATCATGACCTCCCAGATCTCGGGGCGGGTCATGTTGCCGGTCTGGCGGCGCAGCGGGTCCACCCGCTTCTTCGCGGAGGCCACGCCCTTGCCCTTGAGCTTCTCGCGGCCGATGCGCAGCACCTGGGTCATCTTGTCCGCGTCGATGTCATAGCTCATGGTCACGTGGTGGAGCAGACCGTCCGCCCCGACCTTTTTCTGGGCCGCCCCGCCGATCTTGCCCTGGGGCGTGGCGATGTCGTTGAGCGGCTGGTAGAACGCCTCCACTCCCACCCGGGAGAGGGCGTCCATGGTCCAGTCGTCCAGGAACGGGTAGGACTCCTCGGTGCTCATGCCGTCTACCAGGGACCGCGGCAGCGACAGCGAGTAGGTGACGCAGTTGTCCGCCTCCATGAACATGGCCCCGCCGCCGGAGATGCGGCGCATGACGTGGATGTCGTGGGCCGCGGCGCCCTCGGCGTCCACCTCGTTGGCCAGGGACTGGAAGGCGCCGATCACGACGGCCGGCTCGGTCCACTGCCACAGGCGCATCAGCGGCTTCCGTCGCCCGGCGGCCACGTCCTCGGTGAGGATCTGGTCCAGGGCCACGTGCTGGTGGATCGGCAGCGGGCTCGGGGCGATGACCTCCCACTCGTGGTCCTCCCACGTGGTCGCCCGGCCGACGGCGCGGCGCACGGCGGTGGCCACAGCGTCCGCGTCGAAGCCGAAGAGCTGGGCGTCCGGGCGGATGGCGGCCTGCACCCGTTGCGCGATGACGGTGTGCTCGGTGTCCTCGGCCAGGCCCACCAGCGCCTGGTTGATGTCCTCGAGTGCCTCGTCCGGCTCGAGGAAGAAGTCCCCGTTGACGCTGGCGACGGTGACGGTGCCGTCCTGGACGGTGAGGTCCACGCGCACGAGCTTGCCGCCGAGGACCTTGTATTGGCCGTGATGCTGGGTGCTCATGCGTTCGAGCCTATCGCTCGAATCCGCCCAGCCGTCGCGGGGAGAGCACAGGCCAGGCGACCAGCAGCCCGAGCACCGAGGCGCCCACGGTCAGGGTCCAGGACGGGTGCCAGCCGCCGGCCGCGTCCGTGATGGCGGCCAGCACCACGGGGCCCAGGAAGTTGAAGAGGTTGAACACGTGGGTGAGCACACCGATCACCGCCCCACCCGATCCGCCCGGGGGCGCCACGTCCACGGCCACGCGCGTCAGGGCGGACGGGATGGTGCCGCCCACCCCGGAGAACAGGGCGGCCACGAGCACGATGAGCCACGGCCCGGCCGACACCCGGGTCCAGTCCACCGCGTAGAGCACCATCGTGGTGACGCCCATCGTCACCAGGCCGGTCAGCACGAGCGGGCGCACAGCGACGCCGCGCGCACGGTGGCCCCGATGCGCCGCGCCCCGGCCCGCACGTCCACGGCGTGCTCGGACGGGTCCGACGGCACCTGCAGCAGCACCCCGGGCAGGGTGAGCAGCGTCAGGATCCCCATGACCACCCACCAGGTGCGCCAGGACATCCCGTCCCCGCCGGTGAACGCACAGGTGGCCAGGAATCCGATGCCGGCCACGAGGGTGCGCCGGGCGCACCGGAGGGCACGGCGGGACGGTCCATGCAGTCACCCAAGTGGAGGGCGCCGAGCGCTCCGCTTCCTGTGCGGGGTGATGACTGCGGCGAGCCGGGACCGGCGACGCCCCCGGACACCGCCACGCGCCCGGACACGACGAAGGGCCCGGCCCCCGGCTTCCCGGGAGACGGACCCTTCGCGGATCAAGGACGGCGGCGGGAGCCGCCTCAGATCACTTCTTGCCGCCGAAGCCCTTGAAGCGGGCGTTGAAGCGCTCGACGCGGCCGGCGGTGTCCATGATGCGCTGCTTGCCGGTGTAGAACGGGTGCGAGGCGGCGGAGATCTCGACGTCGATCACCGGGTAGGTGTTGCCGTCCTCCCACTCAGCGGTCTTCTCGGAGTTCGCGGTGGTGCGGGTCAGCACCTTCTCGCCGGAGGCGAGGTCGTTGAAGATCACGTAGCGGTACTCGGGGTGCAGGTCAGCCTTCATGGAAAGTCCTTCGTTCAGTGCCCCTGGTTTTGGCCAGAGCGCGCGAGAGGTGAAATCTGTCAACCGTACGGCAGGCACGGCCAGCGCACCACTATACCGGACGGGACCGCAGTTCCCACAGTGCCACCGCGGTGGCCGCGCCCACGTTCAGCGAGTCCACGCCGGCGGGCATGGGGATCTTCACGTGGGCATCGCACACCGCGAGGGTCTCCGCACGGACGCCCGGCCCTTCGGCGCCCACCACGAGTGCCACCCGTTCAGCATGTCGCAGCGATGCGAGGGCCGTGTCGTCCAGGTCCACGGCCTCGTCCGTCACCTCCAGTGCGACGACGGCGAAGCCGGCCTGGTACAGCATCTCCAGGCCGTCCCGGGCCGTCTCGGGCACCGCGGCGCCCCGCCTCCGCCACGGCCGTCACCGACGTCGCCGCCGGGGCACTGCCCCGGGCCTCGCCCGGCCAGGCCTCCGCCCGCGCCCAGGGCAGGTGGAAGACCGTGCCCATGGACACGCGGACCGCGCGCCGATAGAGCGGGTCGGCCGCACGCGGGGAGAGCAGCAGTCCGTCCCAGCCCAGGGCGACGGCGGAGCGCATGATCGCGCCGAGGTTGGTCGGATCGGTGAGGTCCTCGGCCACGAGCACCCTCCGCGCACCGGCCAGGACCGCGTCCACCGAGAGGGGCGCCGGGCGCTCCATCGCGGCCAGGGCGCCGCGGTGCAGGTGGTAGCCGGTCAGCGCGGTGAGGACCTCGTCCTCCCCGGTGAACACCGGCACCTCCGGGTACCGGGCCAGCGCATCGGTCAGCTGCACCCCCGACGACTCCAGGTACCGGCGCGGCACCAAGAAGGACCGGGGCCTGTAGCCGGCGTCCAGGGCCCGCCGCACCACGGGGGTGGACTCGGCCAGGAACACCCCGTGCTCGGCGTCGGCGGCGCGGCGCAGGGCCGCATCGGTCATGCAGACGTAGGGGGCCAGCTCCGGTATGAGACCCGGGACCTGAAGGTCCCGGCGAGACGAGAGCACCCGGAGGCGGCCGTCGTCGGGAAGCGGCGCAGCCGTGCCGGCGGAGGCGTCCACGGTCCCGGTCAGCCCTCGAACAGGCGGACGAGCATGACCACCAGGCCCACCAGGCCGACGGCCACGATCACACCGCGCAGCAGGGTCGGGGAGATCCGTCGGCCGATCTTCGCGCCCACCGAGCCGCCCACCAGCGAGGAGACGGCGATCAGCAGCACCGCGACCCAGTCGATCCGGTCGAACGCGAAGAGCAGGTAGAACACCGCGGCCACCAGGTTCACGCAGAGGGACAGCCAGGTCTTCACGGCGTTGGCGTGCACCAGCAGACCGGTGAGGAACACGCCCAGGATGCCCATCAGGAGCACGCCCTGTGCCGCCACGAAGTAGCCGCCGTAGACGCCGGCGCCGAACACCAGCGCCCAGAGCAGCGGGGAGACCGGACCGCGCGGGACGTCGTCGGCCGGGTCGGCGGGCATGGCCGCTCCCCCGGTCTCGGCCTGCTCGGCGGCCCGGCGTGCCTTCACCCACCGGTTCAGGCGCGGCTGGAGGACCACGAAGCCCAGCGCCACCACGATCAGGCAGGGCGCGGCGATCTCGAAGACCCTCTCCGGCAGCACGGTCAGCAGGAAGGCGCCGATCACACCGCCGATCACGGACGCGGTGGTCAGCACGGGCACCAC
This sequence comes from Micrococcus sp. LASM2_SD2, assembly GCF_057364565.1. Lineage (NCBI taxonomy): Bacteria > Bacillati > Actinomycetota > Actinomycetes > Micrococcales > Micrococcaceae > Micrococcus > Micrococcus sp. LASM2_SD2. Next base: position 16,212 of record NZ_JBNFOB010000011.1, read on the forward strand.
GCCCAGGGACTGCTTCAGCTCGCGCCGGTAGCCGAACGTGCCGGAGAACCCGGCGGCCACCAGGCCCATGGCGTTGGAGATCTGCGCGGTCACCGGCGGGAAGCCGACGGCCACGAGTACCGGGAACGTGACGAGCGTGCCGGAGCCGACGATCGAGTTGATCGTGCCGGCCCAGAACCCGGCCAGCAGGACCACCAGGACCTGCCAGAGCTCCAGCCCCAGCACGTCCGCACCCAGCAGCTCCATCAGGCGGCAACGGCCGCGTACCGGCCGTCCTTGACGCTCACCTTCAGGTCCATGCCGAATGCGGCCGAGAGGTGCTCCTCGGTGAGGGTCTGCTCGATCGGCCCGGCCTTGACCACCCGTCCCTCCCGCAGGAGCAGGGCGTGGGTGAAGCCCGGGGGCACCTCCTCGAGGTGGTGCGTGACCAGGACGAGCGCGGGCGCGAAGTCGTCCTCCGCGACCTCGGCCAGCTGGGCCACGAGCTTCTCGCGACCGGCCAGGTCCAGGCCGGCGGCCGGCTCGTCCAGCAGCATCAGCTCCGGGTCCGTCATCAGGGCGCGGGCGATGAGCACGCGCTTGCGCTCGCCCTCGGAGAGCGTGCCGAAGCGGCGGTGCGCCAGCCGGGACAGGCCCCACTGCGTGATCAGGCCCAGGGCGCGGCCCTCGTCCTCGAACTCGTACTCCTCCCGCCAGCGGCCGGTCACGCCGTAGGAGGCGGTGACCACGGCGTCCTGTACCTTCTCCTCGTCCGGGACCTGCTGGGCCAGCTGGGCGGAGGACAGACCGATGCGCGGGCGCAGCTCGAACACGTCCACGGCGCCGAGGACCTCGTCCAGGATGCCGACGTCGCCGGTGGTCGGGTGCATGCGGGCCGCGGCGACCTGGAGCAGGGTCGACTTGCCGGCGCCGTTCGGGCCCATCATGATCCAGCGCTCGCCCTCGCGGACGGTCCAGTCCACGTCCTCGACGAGGTTCTTCGTCCCACGGCGCACGGTCACCCCGCGCAGCTGCAGGACGGCGTCCTCGTCCGGGGTGAAGAGGTCGTCGGCGTGGAGGGCATCCGAGGAGTCGGTGGTCATGCGGACCACTGTAGTGGCCTCCGGCATGCGGACCCCGGTGCGACGCACGGGGCCGCAGCGCCCGCCGCGCGCCTAGGATCGGCCCCATGAGCCAGGTCCGTGACGTGATCTACCGCCCCCTTCCCGACGACGGCCCCCTCCCCTCGGGAGCACCCCTCGCCGAGTCCGCCGCCGCGCCCGCCCGCGGCGGGGTCCGTGCCGCGGCCCCGGGAGCCGGTGGCCTCCCTAAGCGGCCGAGCGGTGTGCCCGCGCACGCCGAGCACCTGACGGCACCGGCCGACGGCGGCACGGCACTCGAGGGCTGGCGCTGGCAGTCCGACTCCTGGGCGGCCGCGGCCGAGGCACCGACCGGCTGGGCCGCCGTGCGGGTCCCCGCGGACGTGGTGTCCGCTCCGGTGCCGTTCGTGGTGACGGACGTGGACTCCACCCTGATCCAGGACGAGGTCATCGAGCTGCTCGCCGCCCACGCCGGCCGTGAGGCCGAGGTCGCCGAGGTGACCGAGCGGGCCATGCGCGGCGAGCTCGACTTCGCCCAGTCCCTGCACGCCCGCGTGGAGGCGTTGGCGGACCTGCCGGTCTCGGTGGTCGAGGAGGTCGTCGCCGGTACGGCCGACCCCGGGCGGCCCAGGACCTGATCGCCGCGGTCACCGGCGCCGGCGGCGCATGTATGCGGTCTCCGGCGGGTTCACCCAGGTGCTGGCCCCGCTGGCGGCCGCCTGGGGCCTGACCGGGTACTGCGCCAACGAGCTCGAGGTCGCCGACGGGCACCTCACGGGCCGGGTGGCCGGCGCGGTGGTGGACCGCGCGGTGAAGGAGCAGATGCTGCGGCAATGGGCCGCCGAGGCCGAGATGCCGCTGCTGGGCACGATCGGCTGCGGCGACGGCGCCAACGACATCGACCTGCTCACCGCGAGCGGCTGCGGCGTCGCACTCTGCGGAAAGCCCGCCCTGCGGAAGGTGGCCGACGCCTGCGTGGACGTGCCGCACCTGGCCGTCGTGCGCTGGATGCTCGGGCTCTGACGGTTCTCCGCCGCGGCGCTCTCAACGGCCCGTCGTCAGGTCAGGACATCAGGACCGGACCACGGACGGCCCCGCACCTCACCGCGTGAGGTGCGGGGCTGATCGTCGTGCGGCATGGTGCGCTGCCGACACCGTGCGGGAGGGGCTCAGCCCTGCTGGCGGTCCAGGAAGTCGCGGGCGCCGCCCACCAGCTCGGTGTGGCCGACCTCCAGGTCCGTGCGGCCGACCATGGAGGCGACCTCGGCGGCGAACTCCTCCACGGAGTAGAGCTTGCCGGCGGCCTCGCGGCGGGCCTCGATGGCGCCGGGCTCGGCACGGTTGAGCAGGGTGGCGGTGATGGTGCCCTCGATCATGTCCCCGGAGACCACCACGAAGCCGATGCCCTTCTCCGCGAAGACCGGGATCCGCTCGCGCAGGGCGTCCTCGCCGGCGCGCTTGGAGCGGGCCACGGGCTCATAGGAGTCCATGGTCGGGACCTCGTCGATGAAGTGCGCCTGGTGCGAGGTGACGAAGACGATCTGACCGCCGGAGGACATGCGATCCACGGCCGCGTCCGCCAGGGCGGCCTGGGCGTCCCGGTTGAGCTTCATGGCGTAGTCCTCGCCGAACTGGGACTCCATGCCGCCGGAGGCGTTGAGCACGAGCACGTCCAGCGAGCCGAAGTTCTCCACGGCGGCGTCCAGCAGCGCGGCACGGTCCTGGGGCGAGGTGACGTCCCCGCCCACGGCCACGGCGCGGCCGCCGGCCTCCTCGATGGCCTTGACCACCTTGTTCGCGCGCGGGGCCTTCTGCCGGTAGTTGACGACGACGCCGGCGCCGCGGGCGGCCAGCAGCTGTGCGGTCTCCGCGCCGATGCCGCGGGACGAGCCGGTGACGACCGCTCCCTTGCCGGCCAGGTCCTGCGCGCCGGCGGCGGTGGTGTTCTCGGTCATGTTCCCTCCTGGGTGGTGTCGGGTGCGCCGGGGCCCGTCACGGGTGCCGGCGCGGAAGAGTGTCTGGTGTGCCCGGTGGCGTGGTGTGCCCGGTGATGCCGGGACCGGGGGTCAGTGACCCATGCCGAGGCCGCCGTCCACCGGGATCACGGCGCCGGAGATGTAGGCGGCCTGATCCGAGGACAGCCAGGTCACCACGTCCGCGACCTCGGAGGGCTGCGCGAAGCGGCCGGCCGGGATGGACTTCTTGTACTGCTTCTTCAGGTCCTCGTCCAGGCCCTGGGTCATCTCGGTGTCAATGTACCCGGGGGCCACCACGTTGGCCGTGATGCCGCGGGAGCCGAGCTCGCGGGTGATGGAGCGGGCCATGCCGACCAGGCCGGACTTGGAGGCGGCGTAGTTGACCTGGCCGGGCGAGCCCAGCAGGCCCACCACGGAGGACACCAGGACGATCCGGCCGCGCTTCAGGCGCATCATGCCCTTGGTCGCGCGCTGCACCACCCGGAAGGAGCCGGTGAGGTTGGTGTCCACCACGGAGGTGAAGTCCTCCTCAGACATGCGCAGCAGCAGCTGGTCGTTGGTGATGCCGGCGTTGGCCACGAGCACCTCCACCGGTCCGTAGGCCTGCTCCACCTCCGTGAAGGCGGCGTCCACAGAGGCGGCGTCCGTGACGTCGCAGGCCACGGCCAGGGCGCCTTCCGGGCCCTCGCCGTTGCGGGAGGTGATCGCCACCCGGTCCCCGTTCGCCAGGAACGCCTCGGCGATGGAGCGGCCGATGCCGCGGTTGCCTCCGGTGACCAGGACGCTGCGGCCCGTGGGCTGCTCTTCGGTCCCGGCGGTCTTCTCTGCGGCCATGCTCCGCTCCTTTTGCATCCTGCGCCGGCCCGCGGGCCGCGCGTTCGGTGACGTCTGTCCACGCCCGCCGTCGGACGGCCTGCCGCGAGGCCCGGTGCCGCCGCCGGCGGTGGGAGCGTCGCACGGTGGCATCCGTCACGCGGGCGTACGGGTCCACTCTACGTGGCGGCCGACGTGAGACAATGGACGCCTGTCCGAGCCCGATCGTCAGCACCGTCCGGAGGGAGGCCGACCATGGCCGCGACCACCACCGGCCCCTGCGGTCCCGCCGCCGTCCAGTCCGTCACCACGGCCCCGCAGGCCCAGTCCGTGGACCGCGACGAGCGCATGCGGAAGTACCTGATCCAGATGGGCATCCGCACCGCCTGCTTCATCGGCGCCTTCTTCGCCCACGGCTGGCTCCAGATCGTCCTCTTCGCCGCCGCGGCGATCCTGCCGTACATCGCCGTCGTCGGCTCCAACAACGCCCGCCCCTACGCCGCGGGCAGCCTGCAGTCCGCCGCACCGCCGGCCACACCCCTGGCCGCGGAGCCCTCCGAGCCCGCTCCCTCGGACCCGGAGGGACGACGTGGTGGCCGGCGAGGTCGTGGAGGAGCCGCTCGCCCTGCCCCCCGGGTGCG
>NZ_JBNFOB010000012.1:0-20556 GCF_057364565.1 Micrococcus sp. LASM2_SD2
GTGCGGACCGCGTCCGCGAGCGCGGCCGCGGTGTGGTGCTCGGCCAGGGCACCTGCCTGCGGGGCCACCACCTCGGCCATGGCGCCGGTCAGTAGGGCGGCCACCGGCGTGCCGACGGCCATCGCCTCCACCGCCGTGAGCCCGAACGGCTCGGCCCACAGCGGGGTGACGAGGCAGACCTCGCCCTCCCCGAGCAGGGCGGCCAGCTCCTCGTGCTCCAGATGGCCGCGATGGACGGTGTCCCGGCCGATCAGGGGCACCACCATGCGCTCCACGTAGTCATGGTCCGCGATCGGCCCGGCGAAGTGCAGCTCCATGCCGGCCCGGCGGCTGGCCTCGATGGCCATGTGCAGGCCCTTCTCCTCCGTGATCCTCCCGACCCACACGGCACGGCCGGGCACAGGCCTGGACGCGGAGTGCCAGAGCCGGGTCTCGATGCCGTTGTGCACCACGTCGATCTGCGGGATACGGTGCGCCCACGTCGCGGCGTTCGCCGCGGAGACCGAGGCCCAGCGGTGCAGCGGCGAAGGCTGCCACCCGGGACGGTCCAGCACCTTCAGCACCCGCGGCAGGGTGGCCGGGGTGTGCAGCACGGTGAGCATCGGCACCTGCTCCAGGCGCAGCAGCGGCACCGGGGACAGGGAGTTGTTCAGGACCGCGTCGAAGCCGCCGGCGAGGACCTGATCGCAGGCGGTGGAGAGCGCGGCGTCCATCGTGTCGTCCGACGGCGGCGCCCACGGCGAGGCCGACCACCAGGAGTCCTCGGCCCCCTGGCCGTCCTTGCCCAGGGACGGCGGCGGGGACGGCAGGGCCGGCAGGATCGGCCGCAGCGTCACAGACCCGCCACGGGGGCCGAGGCCCTGGGTCTCCGACAGGCTGCCCTCCCGGGCGAACACGGTCACGTGGTGGCCGAGCAGGGCGAGGTGCCGCACCGTGAGGGCGGTGTGCGCCTCCAGGCCGCCGTCGAACGGCGGACGCAGCGGGTGGCGGGGATGCGCGAGCAGTGCAAGACGCACAGGGGCCTCCTCAGACTGGGTGACTCACCAGGTCCCATGTGGGGCGGGACGCGGCGGGTCCGGGGGCGCTCCTGGACCGTCCCGAGAGTACCGGCGTAGCGCGGACGAGTCGACTGTAGGCCCCCACCCGCCCCCGGTCCATACCCCGGGGGCTGTCCGCAGTGTGGGATGCGGCACCTCAACATGTGATAACCACCGGTGGCGAGCCGACAGGCGGAGGTGGCGACCGTCGTCGGGAGGGGCCCGCGGGATGCGACGAGGGCCGGGATCACGGCGATCCCGGCCCTCGTCAGACTGTGGAGCTAAGGGGAATTGAACCCCTGACCTCGTCATTGCGAACGACGCGCTCTACCAACTGAGCTATAGCCCCGTGCTCACTCCCGTGCGGGAGGCACCCGAGAAGCATACTCCGCAGGGCGTCCGGCCGCCAATCCGCGGAGCAGCAGCCGCCGGCCGGCCAGCACGCCCAGCAGCACCCCCACGACGTCCGCCACCGCGTCCCAGGGGTCACCGGAGCGCTGCGCGGCCAGGCTCGCCTGCGCCCACTCGCTCACCGGCGCATGCAGGAGGAACGGCAGGGACCACCGGGCCGAACGCCCGAGGACGACCGCCGCGAACGTGGGGACCCCGAACGCCAGGACGTGGACGATCTTGTCCAGCCCCGGCACCTGGAACCCCGCCTCGGGCACCTGCTCCCCCGGCAGGTAGAGGACCGCCAGATGGACGGCCACAGCGAGCAGCAGGAGCATCGCCCACGTCCAGGCCGGGGCCAGGGGGCGCCGCCCGCGCGGCCCGTCTCCGCCGGCCCGCGCCCCGGACGTCCGCGCTTCGAGGGCACGACGACGGCCGCCTCCCGGGTCCTCTGCCTGCGGTCCGTCCATGGGGACCACTCTACGAAGCGGTCCGGCTCCTCCCGGTGCGGGCGAGCAGCGCCGCGGAGACGAACGCGACCGCGCCGAGGGCCGCCAGGACCCCGGCGAGCAGGTAGAGGTCCGCCGGCGAGGTGGCCAGCAGCTCCGCCGCCCCGACCCGCAGGGAGGACAAGAGCGCGTCCACGCCCCGCACCGCCGGCGGCGCCGTCCGCCGTGCACCCCGTGGCACCGGGCTCGAGGCAGTGCTGCCACTGCAGCGCCAGCCCCATCACACCGACGACCGCGGCCCCGGTCAGCAGCAGGACGCCGATGCCCCGGGCCGTGCCGTCCGGAGCCGACGCCGCACCGGCCTCACCGCGGGTCCGCCGGGCGAGCGCCAGCAGCACCACGACGCCGGCGAACATCGCCACGATGCCCTGGACGAGCCCCCATCCGGGGCCCTCGTCATGGGAGCCGCTCAGGGCGACGAGGACCATCGCGGTCAGCAGGGAGTTCGCCGCACCCACGGCCGCCACGGCGACGCCGACCGCCATGCGGGGGCGACGGTCCGGGGCGTTCGCCGCGAGCAGCACGGCCGCGGATCCGGCGAACGCCAGGACGGGGAGCAGGAACGTGGGGAAGGTGGCCAGCATGTGCGGCAGGGCCGAGTCCGGGAGGGTCGACGCCCCGTGCCGGAGCGCCGCAAGGGCGGAGAGGCCGCCGTCGGCGTAGCCGATCCGGGCCGCGGAGCGCGCCTCCGCGTCCAGGGGAAGGAGGGTGTCCAGGCCGAACCAGGCGAAGCCGAGCAGCCCCAGCACCCCGCCCGCGGCGGTGACCTGCCGGAAGACCGGACGCATGCCGGAGGACAGGCCGATCGCCAGCGGGAGGGTCGCCGCGCCGAGGACGAGGTACCCGAGGCCGGTGGTGAGGTCGATGCCCGGCAGCAGCGCCCAGGCGTCGTCGTGCATGGGGCAGGCGGCGGCCCACCGCGAGGGCTCCAGGCAGCCCTGCCAGCGGACGGCGCCGCCCATGGTCTGCAGCACGCCCGCGACCAGCAGCAGCACCGCACCGATGCGGACCATGAGCATGTCCAGCCCCGACCACGGGCGCGGCGGCGGCCAGTCCGGCCCCACGACGTCCGCTCTGCGCTCCTCGGGCCGCGCCGCGGCCTCCTGCGTCATCTGTCCCATCACACCTCCTGTCCACCAGGGTGGACTGCCGAGACGGCCGTCGCCACCCGCCCGCGACGAACACCACGTGAACAGTGGCGGCCGCATTATACAACCTCCTGTCAACCGCCTTTGTGGAAAAACTCAGGCAAAACATGACATGGTCATCGGCGGCCCCGGTCCCGGTCGAGCCCACCGCTCCCGGCGCCCCGGGCCCGACTCATCACCTGAACGCATCGTTGAAAGGAAACCGCATGCCGCCCGCTGCAGACGGGACCTCCCTCACCACACTCGGCGTCGTCGGCGTCGTCGTCCTGCTGGTCGTCTTCTACGGAGGCACCATGTGGATGTCCGTCGCCATCTCGCGCCGCAAGGAGAACGCCGACTCCTACATGACCGCCGGCAACAAGATCGGCTTCGGCATCTCCGCCGCCTCCATGACGGCCACCTGGATCTGGGCGTCCTCCATGTACGCCTCCGCCACCGCCGGCTACACCTACGGCATCTCCGGCCCCATCCACTACGGACTCTGGGGCGCGCTGATGATCCTGTTCATCTACCCGTTCGGCAAGCGCATCCGCGCCGTCGCCCCGCGGGCCCACACCCTGGCCGAGGTCATGTACGCCCGCCACGGACGCTCCTCGCAGCTGATGCTCGCCGGCTCCAACGTGCTCGGCTCGGTCATCTCGCTGACCTCGAACTTCATCGCCGGCGGTGCGCTGATCGCCATCCTGTCCCCGCTGCCGTTCGGCGCGGGCATCCTGATCGTGGCGGCCGGCGTCCTGCTCTACACCCTGTGGTCCGGCTTCCGCGCCTCCGTGCTGACGGACTTCGCCCAGGTCATGGCGATGCTCGGCGCCTGCGTCATCATCATCCCGGCCGTGTTCTTCGCCGCGGGCGGCCCGTCCATGTTCGAGGCCGGCGTGGCCGCCGGCAACGTGACCGCCGCGCAGCAGGACTTCTTCTCCTCCGAGGCGTTCATGAAGCAGGGCGCGCCGTACATCGCGGCCGTGCTCGCGTACGCGATCGGCAACCAGACCATCGCGCAGCGCCTCTTCGCCGTCCGTGAGGACCTGATCAAGCCGACCTTCATCACCGCCACCATCGGCTACGGCGGCTCCGTGATCGGCATCGGCATGCTGGGCGTCATGGCCCTCTACCTCGGCGTCACCCCCATGGACGGGGACGTGAACAACCTGATCCCGCAGGTCGTCGCCGAGTACATGCCGCTGGCCGTCGTGGCCCTGGCGTTTTTGATGATCATCGGCTCGCTGTCCTCCACCGCGGACTCGGACCTGTCCGCCCTGTCCTCCATCGTCATGGCGGACATCTACGGACAGTCCAAGGGGCGCGGCAAGGCGGACCCGAAGACCATGCTGCTCATCGGCCGCGTCACCATGATCGTGGCCACCGCCGCGGCGCTGTACTTCGCCACCGCGAAGTTCAACATCCTGGACCTGCTGGTCTTCGTGGGCGCCCTGTGGGGCTGCCTGGTGTTCCCGGTGATCGCCTCCTTCTACTGGAGGAAGGTCACCAACGCCGCGTTCACTGTGTCCGTGCTCGCCGCCCTCGCGGTGTTCCTGCCGGTCCGCTTCGGCTGGATCCCGGTGGACGGCCTCTGGGGCATCGTCGTGGAGGCCCTCTGCGTGATCGGCGTGGGCGTGGTCCTGGGCATCATGGCGTTCGGCTTCTTCGGCCTGACCGCCGCGAAGATCGCCGGCGTCCTCGGCGCCGTGGCCATGTGCTTCGTGTCCTTCGGCTTCCTGCGGGACTACCTGGAGCTCTCCGGCGCCCTCGTGGCGTACGCCGTGTCCTTCCTGGTCTGCTACCTGATGTCCTTCCGCTCCACGCAGGACTTCGACTTCGACCGGATCCAGCACATCACCGGCGACTTCGACGACCGCGACCTGCAGGACCCGGCCGACGCGGACACCCCGCAGGCCCAGACCGCCGCCCCGACCCGCTGAGCGCCCCGAGAACCGAAGAGAGGCAACTGACATGACCGTCGCACTCACCCTGTACGTCCTGATGTGGCCCGTGATCGTGTTCGGCGTGCTCGCCGTGATCGCCGGCAACTTCATCAAGGAGATGCGCCAGGCCCACCGCGAGGGCCGCCCGATGATCTGACCGGGTCCTCGCCCCACAGACGGGTCCGCACCCTCGTCGTCATGTGGGGCACCTTCCGGGCGCCGACGCTCAGCCGAGCAGGATCACGTTCAGCCGGCGCGGCCCGTGGACGCCCTCGACGCGCTCGAGCTCGATGTCGCTGGTCGCGGACGGCCCGGAGATCATGGTGATCGGCGCGGTCGGCTCCAGCCGTGCCAGCGCCTCCGGGATCAGCTCCACCACGGAGTCCAGCGGGACGATGCACACGTGGTGGTCCGGCACCAGGGAGATCGCCCGGCGCCCCTCGTCCGGGCGGCCGGACAGGAAGATCGTGCCGGTCTCCGAACAGGACACGGTCGAGCCGGTCACCACGGCGGACACCTCGTTGAGCTCGCGCGTGGTCAGCACCGCGCCCTCCCCCGCGTTGGCGGACCCGGCCGGAGGCTCGGTGAGCCGACGCGCCTGAGGCGCGCGGCCGTCGTCGGGAAGCCAGGCCGGGTCCAGTCCGGCCGGGACCACATAGGAGGAGGCGCCGGACAGCAGCTCCCCCACGCGGGCGGCCACGGTCTGCGCGGTCTCCCGGTGGACGGTGGCCCTGTAGTCCTCGAGGCGGTCCACCAGCTGCTCCACCACCTGCTCACGGGACACCTCGGAGGCGCGGCGGTAGGTGCGCTCCACCGGCGCCGGCTGCGGCCGGTCGGCGAGCGCGGTGCGGATGCGGCCGAGGATCTCGTCCTTCGCGGTGCTCATGCCTGGTCCTCCTCAGGAGTCGTCGGTGCGCTGCTCTCCGGTCCGCCGTCCTGTGTGCTCCCGTCCTGCGTGCTCCCGTCCTGGCCCGGGCGGTTCCTCCGCCACCAGTTCCGGAAGGACTCCTTGGGCGGGGCGGGCACGTCGCGCTGGTCGGTCCAGCCACCGGCGATGCCCGGAAGCCACCCGAGCTTGGCGTCCCTGCCGGCGGCCAGACGGCCGGCGGGCAGGCCGCGCTCGGCCAGGCCCATCAGCGCCCGGAGGACATGACGGTGGAGGCGCCCTTCATCATCAGGTCCATCTGGGACGGCAGCGGGACCTTCTTCTCCTCGCGCCGCTTCGCGTGGGTGGCCTGCACGTCCTGGTCCCGCAGGTGCACCAGGATGCTCGGGATGTCGATGGCCACGGGGCAGACGTCGTAGCAGGCGCCGCAGAGGCTGGACGCGTACGGCAGGGTGCCGTTGGCCCCCTCCTCCACGCCGGTGAGCTGCGGGGAGAGGATCGCGCCGATCGGGCCCGGGTAGACGGACCCGTAGGCGTGGCCGCCGGTCTGCTCGTAGACCGGGCAGACGTTCATGCAGGCCGAGCAGCGGATGCAGTGCAGCGCCGAGCGGCCGGCGGGGTCGGAGAGGACGGCGGAGCGCCCGTTGTCCAGCAGCACCAGGTGGAACTCCTGCGGGCCGTCGCCGGCGGTGACGCCGGTCCACATGGAGGTGTACGGGTTCATGCGCTCGCCCGTGGAGGAGCGCGGCAGCAGCTGCAGGAAGACCTCGAGGTCCTGGAACGTGGGCACCAGCTTCTCGATGCCCATCACGGTGATCAGCGTCTCAGGCAGGGTCAGGCACATGCGGCCGTTGCCCTCGGACTCCACCACGGACAGCGTGCCCGTCTCGGCCACGCCGAAGTTCGCCCCGGAGATCGCCACGGACGAGCGCAGGAACCGCTCCCGCAGGTGCCGGCGCGCGGCCTCGGCGAGGTCCCTCGGCTCGGAGGTCAGCGACTCGTCCGTCTCCTCCATCTCCCGCACGAAGATCTCCCGGATCTCGTCCCGGTTCCTGTGGATCGCCGGGACCAGGATGTGCGAGGGCCGGTCATGCGCCAGCTGCACGATCAGCTCCGCCAGGTCCGTCTCCGTGGCCGCGATGCCCTCGGCGTTCAGGGCCTCCTCGAGCCCGATCTCCTGGGTGGCCATGGACTTGACCTTGATGACCTCGTCCACGCCCTTGGCCTTCACCAGCTCCGTGACGATCTGGTTGGCCTCCTCGGCGTCCCGAGCCCAGTGGACCACGCCGCCGCGGGCGGTGACGTTGGCCTCGAGCTGCTCGAGCAGCGCCGGAAGGTCCGCCATCACCTGCTGCTTCAGCGCCGAGCCGGCGGCGCGCAGCTGCAGCCAGTCCGGCAGCTCCTCCACCACGCGGCCGCGCTTGCCGCGGATCGTGTGGGTGGCGTGGCGGATGTTCCGGCGCATCTGGGCGTTGCCCAGCTGCTCTCGCGCCGAGGCGGGGAACGGGGTGTCCAGGCGGATGTTGCCGCCCCCGTGCGCGGGGCGGACGGTCGGCATGCCCAGGTCGGTGCGGCTCATCGGGAGGCCTCCTCGGTGAGGGTCTGGGGGGTGGGCCGGGCGGCGGAGGCGGGTGCCGTCGTCGTGGTGCCGGAGGGTTCCCGACGACGGACGGTCGCCTTCCCGCCCGGGAGGGACAGTTCCAGCGGGCCCGAGACGTCCAGGGGCTCGTCCCGGGTGGCGGCGAGGATCTCGGCGAGGTGGACGGTGCGCAGCGGGGCGCCGTCTGCACCGGTGGAGCCACGGCGGGACATGGCGCCGCTGAGGTGCATGAGGCAGGAGGCGTCTCCCCCGGAGCAGAGGGAGGCGCCGGAGGCGGTGACATTGGCGATCTTCTCCTCGGCCATGGCGCCGGAGACGTCCGCGTTCTTCAGGGAGAAGGTGCCGCCGAAGCCGCAGCACTCGTCCGCGTCCGGCAGCTCGTGGAAGTCGATGCCGCCGACCGTGCGGAGCAGGTCCTTCTGACGGTCGCCGAGGCGGAGCAGGCGCATGCCGTGGCAGGAGGGGTGGTAGGTCACCGCGTGCGGGAACCAGGAGCCGAGCTGGGCTGCGGAGTCGGTCACGCCGAGCACGTCCGTGAGCAGCTGGGCGAGCTCGTAGGTGCGGGAGGCGACGGCCTCAGCGTCCTTCGCGAGCGGCTCGTCCCCGGCGCGGCGGGCAACCATCGGCTGCTGGTGGCCGAGCGAGGCGACGCAGGAGGCGGAGGGGGCCACGGCGACGTCGTAGTCCGCCTCGGTGAAGGTCTTCACGTGGTTGCGGACCACGGGCAGGGCGTCGTCCAGGTAGCCGGAGTTCACGTGCATCTGGGCGCAGCAGCCCTGGCCGGGAGGGAAGACGACCTCGTGGCCGAGGCGCTCCAGGATCCGCACGGTGGCGTGCGCGACCCGCGGGTACATCGCGTCCACGATGCACGTGGCGAACAGGGCGATCTTCATGGCGTTCCTCGTCGGTCCGGTGAGTGGCGTCCCGGGGGCGGGCCGTGGACCGACGGTCCGCCCCGGTGTGGTCAGACCATAATGCACGGTGACCTGCGGCACAAGTCCCCGGGGGCCGCCACCGGGGCCCATGACTGCGATCCGATGTCAGGCCACATGGAGAGCGTGGTCAGGCCACATGGAGCGCATGCTTGCCAAGTGTGACCCGGGCCATATACATTCTGCGGTCAGACCACAGTGGTCAGGCCACACCGGCCGGGCCCTGCGCCACCACAGACCACCGGCACCCTCAGGAGTCACCGTGTCCACGTTCACCGCCACCACCGACGCCGTCGGCGGGAGCCTCGCACTCTCAGCGCTGCTCGGCGCCGTCCCGCTGCTGACGTTCTTCCTGCTGCTGATCATCGTGAAGGCCAAGGCCTGGCAGGCCGGCATCGCCGCGCTCGTGGCCGCCCTGGCCGTGGCGGTCCTCGGCTTCGGCATGCCCGCTCCCCTGGCCCTGCTCTCGGCGAGCCAGGGCGCCGTGTTCGGACTGTTCCCCATCGTGTGGATCGTGGTCATGGCGCTGTGGTTCTACCAGGTCACGGTGCTCTCCGGCCGCTTCGAGGACATGCGCGCGATCTTCGACTCGATCGGCGGCGGGGACATCCGCGTCCAGGCCGTGCTGATCGCGTTCTGCTTCGGCGGCATGCTCGAGGCCCTCGCCGGATTCGGCGCCCCCGTGGCCATCACCGCCACCATGGTGCTGGCCCTCGGCCTGCCGCCGCTGAAGGCCGCCACCGTGGTGCTGATCGCCAACACCGCGCCCGTGGCGTTCGGCGCCGTCGGCACCCCCATCACCACGGCCGGCCAGCTGACCGGCATCGACGCCGCGCACATCGGCGCGATCGTCGGCCACCAGGCGCCGTTCGTGGCGATCCTCGTCCCGTTCCTGCTGGTCGCCCTGATCGACGGCGTCCGCGGCGTGAAGGACACCTGGCCGGTGCTGCTGGTGATCGGCGGCGTCTTCGCCGCGGGCATCTGGTGGTCCTCCACCCACTTCTCCTACGAGCTCACCGACGTGGTCGCATCCCTGGCCGCCATGGGCGCCGCCGTGGCCATGCTCCGCTTCTGGCGCCCGCAGGGTGCGCCGAGGCGGCGGCCCGCCTGGGCGTGGAGCCGGTGACCGGCTCGGCCGGGGCGCTGACCGGCCGCCGCATCTGGATGGCCGTCTTCCCCTACCTGGCCGTGGTGACCGTGTTCGGCATCGCCAAGCTGTGGACCCTCGGCGTGGACGTGCCCGCCTTCCTGAAGTCCACCGACGCGAAGATCCCGTGGCCCGGCCTGGACGGTCACCTGCTCGACTCCGCCGGGGAGCCGATCTCCGGCACCGTGTACGCCCTGCCGTGGCTGTCCTCCCCGGGGACCCTGCTGCTGATCACCGGCCTGATCGTGGCCGTGGTGTACACCGTGTGGAACGACGGCGCGCGCGCCGCCCCTGTCCTTCACCGACGCCCTGGCGGAGATCGGCCGCTGCTTCTGGCGGATGCGCTTCTCCGCGCTGACGATCTTGCTCGTGCTGTCCCTGGCCTACGTCATGAACTTCTCCGGCCAGACCCTGGCCATGGGCACGGCGATCGCCGGCGTGGGCGCCGCCTTCGCGTTCCTCTCCCCCGTGCTCGGCTGGCTCGGCACCGCCGTGACCGGCTCGGACACCTCGGCCAACGCCCTGTTCTCCACGCTGCAGCAGACCGCCGCCCACAACGCGGGCCTGGACCCGGCGCTCATGGTCGCCGCCAACACCTCCGGCGGCGTGGTCGGCAAGATGATCTCCCCGCAGTCCCTGGCCATCGCCGCCACGGCCGTGGGCATGGAGGGCCAGGAGTCCGCCGTGTTCCGCAAGGTGGTGGGCTGGTCCCTGCTGGCCCTGCTGGCCGTCTGTACCCTCGTGTTCCTGCAGTCGAACGTCCTGCACTGGCTCGTCCCGTCCCCGTGACCGGATGAGCTCCCATCGGCCCGTCCACGTAGCGATTCCACTGTCCTGCCTGGACGGGCCGGCGCCGATAACAGCAGACCGTCAGGAGCCACCCCGTGACCACCTCCCCCGCCGCCCGCACCTCCGCCGTCGTCCTGGACTGGCTGGAGGAGCAGCTGCGCACGGGATCGATCCGGGTGGGCGACAAGCTCCCCGGCGAACGCGCGCTGGCCGAGAAGTTCGGCATCTCCCGGCCCTCCGTCCGGGAGGCGCTCCGCGTCCTGGACGCGATGGGCCTGGTCCGCACAGCCACCGGCTCCGGACCGAAGGCCGGAGCGACCGTGATCTCCGAGCCCTCCGCCGCGCTGACCTGGGCGCTGCGCATGCACGTGACCACCAAGGCCCTGCCAGTGGCGGACATCGTCTCCACCCGCCTGATGCTGGAGACCGGGGCAGCCCACCGCGCCCACAGCCCG
Source organism: Micrococcus sp. LASM2_SD2 (assembly GCF_057364565.1). Lineage (NCBI taxonomy): Bacteria > Bacillati > Actinomycetota > Actinomycetes > Micrococcales > Micrococcaceae > Micrococcus > Micrococcus sp. LASM2_SD2. The sequence goes on from NZ_JBNFOB010000012.1 coordinate 10,816, forward strand.
CAAGGGAAGACCGGTGCGGAGCGGGACGAGGTCCTGGACCGTGCCGGCGAGCTGCTGGACCGCATGGACGACCCGCGGATGCCGGCCCCGGACTTCCACCGCCTGGACGCGGAGTTCCACGTGCTGCTGTCCACCCTGGGCGGCAACGTGGTGGTGGAGACCATGATGAGCTCCCTGCGCGAGGCCACCGTCGGCTACGTGCAGGAGACCGTGGCCGGACGCGGCGACTGGGCCTCCGTGAGGGACACCCTGCAGGAGCAGCACCGCGCCGTCCTGGCCGCCTACCGGGCTGCGGACCTGGAGGCCACCGTGGCCGCCCTGCGCACCCACATCCTCTGGTTCTCCGCCCTGGCCCTGGAAGACGAAGAACGCGAGGCGATCGAGGGCTGATCCCCGGCTGGCGGACGGCCCGTGCCGCCTGCGCGCTGTGCCTTCGTGCGCATCTGGCCTGCGCACCTGCCGGATCAGGCGACGGCGAGGCCCCGTGACGGCGGATCCGAAGCGGAGGTGCGGGACCGCCGTCGGGAAGCGGGGCGCGGACGCCCCGCTCAGGCGAGGGGACAACGGACTGGACCGCCCCGCTCAGGCGAAGAAGTGGACCAGCGCGCCGATGGTGACCAGCGAGGCCGCCAGGCAGGCGCAGACGAACTCCACGAGCATGCCGATCCCCATCGCCTTGAGTGCGCCGATCGAGGAGGACGCCGCCGCCCGGACGTCCTTGCGGCGGGCCCACTCGGCACCGAAGAGTCCGGCGGCGAACCCGACGAACAGGCCGACGATCGGGATGACGACCATGCCCACCACGCCGGCGACGATGCCCACGAGGATCGGGCCGCGCGGGACCTGCTCACGGTAGAGGCGGCGGCCGGTCAGGACGGCCGAGGCGGACATGCCGGCCAGAGCCAGGACCGCCGCGACCAGCCCGAACGTCCACGAGGCGGCGGAGCCGAGGATCCAGGCCCAGGCCACAGCGGTGACGGCGGTGAGCACCGAGCCGGGCAGGATCGGGTAGACGGTGCCGAGGGCGCCCACGGCGAGCAGCACGAGGGCGATGACGGTGACGAGGACGGCGAGCTCCATGGAGATCAGTATGCGGGAGCGGCGGCGATGCCGGTGACCGCGGCCGGGCGAAGGGGCGTCACTCCGGCGGCCAGCGCCCCTCCTGCGTCTGGAGGAACTCGAACACCTGGACCTCCTCCACCCCCGGGAACGCACCGCTGGGCATGGCGGCGAGCAGGTGTGCGTTGGCGCGGGCCGCCGGCCAGGCCTGCCCGCCCCACGCCGCCTCCAGCTCCGGTGAGGGCATCCGGCAGCACTCGGGGTCCGGGCACCGGCTGGTGGTCCGCGCGCTGGTGTCATGTCCGCGCATCCACTTGGCTCCGTCGAAGGGGACGCCGACCGCCAACGAGTAGAAGCCCGTGGACGTCGGCTCCACCACCGCCGCACTCCAGAACGTCCCCGCGGGCGTGTCCGTGTACTGGGGGAACGCGCCGATGTGGTCCGCCACGTCGAACACCTGCCGGCTGACCCAGTGGCGGCACGCCGTCTGCCCCTCGATCGCCCCGATGTGGTCGGTGGGGAACGGGATGCCGTCGTTCTCGTACGCCTTGTGGAACACCCCGGACTCGTGGACCTTCGCGAAGTGGCAGGTCAGCCCCAGGTGCTCGGTGGCCAGGTTCGTGAACCGGTGCGCGGCGGACTCCCAGGAGACGCCGAAGCGGTCCCGGAGGTCGTCCACGGACACGTCCCGCCGCTCCTTCGCCTCCAGCAGCAGGCGCACCGTGGCCCGCTCGGGCATCATCATCGCCGCCGCCAGGTAGTTCGTGTAGACGCGCTGGCGCAGGAAGTCCGCATAGTCCTCCGGCTCGCCCAGGCCGAGGACCGAGGAGCACACGGCCTGCAGCAGGACGGCGCGCGGGTCATGGTCAGGGCGCCGCGACCGGGCCAGGTAGATCCTGTGGTTCTTCAGGTCCGTGACCGAACGCGTGGAATGCGGCAGGTCCGGCACGAAGCGCACGGCGAAGCCCAGGTGTGAGGCCAGGGCCGAGACCTGGTGATGGGTCAGCGGACCGTCCACCGCATCCACCACCTCACGCAGCTCCTGCGCCGTGCGCTCCAGCTCCGCATAGTGGTTCCCGCAGGCCCGCATCTCCTCACGCAGGGCGCTGTTCGCACGGCGAGCCTCCTCCGGCGTGGAGACCCGCTCCGCCATCTGCCGGTCGAGCTCCGCCTGGAGCCCGGCGATCACCTCGAGGACCTCGTCCGGCGTGCGCGGGCCGATCTTCAGCGCCGGCAGGCCCAGCCGCTGGAACAGCGGCCCGCGCTGCGCCCGCTCGACCGCCACCTCCAGGGCGGCACGCCGGCTCGGCGCCTCCGGCCTCAGCAGGTCCTCCACGGCGACGCCGTACACCTCGGCGAGCGCGGACAGCAGGTTCAGCCGCGGCTCGCGATGCCCGTTCTCCACAAGGGACAGGTGCGAGGCCGTCACCCCGACCCGCCCGGAGACGTCGGACAGCGTCCTGCCGGCGCCGCGACGCAGATGGCGCAGTCGGCGACCGAGCACGAGCGGGTCGACGCGCGGGGCGGCGTCCATGGGATCCGGGGCGGGAGTCATGGCGACGAGAGTAGCGGCGGTCACACCCCCGCGGGAGGCAGGGCTGTCACATTTCACGCGGCTTTCGTCAGGATGGCGCGCAATTCAGCCCTATGGAGATCCCCGTGGCGAACTTCTGCGTTTTTTGACAGATCGGGAATCCGGTCGGAACTTTCCCGCGAAAACCGATACCGGGCACTGCGGACGCGGTCCAGGGTGGTGTCCACACCCCGGGAGGCGACGCCGCACCACCGCAGCGAAGCACCCCGCCACTCCCCCAGAGAGGACCAGGACCATGACCGAGACGAACACCACCGCCCGCACCGCCGAGCAGATCCGCAAGAGCTGGGAGGAGGACCCCCGCTGGGCCACCACCGAGCGCACCTTCTCCGCCGAGGAGGTCGTCAGGCTCCGCGGCCGCGTCCAGGAGGAGCACACCCTCGCCCGCCGCGGCGCCGAGAAGCTGTGGACCCAGCTGAAGGACGAGAACGCCCGCGGTGATTTCACCAACGCCCTCGGCGCTCTCACCGGCAACCAGGCCGTGCAGCAGGTCAAGGCCGGGCTGCGCGCCGTCTACCTCTCCGGCTGGCAGGTGGCCGCGGACGCCAACCTCTCCGGCCACACCTACCCGGACCAGTCCCTGTACCCGGCCAACTCCGTGCCGCAGGTGGTGCGCCGCATCAACAACGCCCTGCTGCGCGCAGACCAGATCGAGCACTCGGAGGGCGTCCAGTCCGTCGAGGACTGGCTGGTGCCGATCGTTGCCGACGCCGAGGCCGGCTTCGGCGGCCCGCTCAACGCCTACGAGCTCATGAAGTCCATGATCGTGGCCGGCGCCTCCGGCGTGCACTGGGAGGACCAGCTCGCCTCCGAGAAGAAGTGCGGCCACCTCGGCGGCAAGGTGCTGATCCCCACCGGCCAGCACATCCGCACGCTCAACGCCGCCCGCCTGGCCGCCGACGTCGCCGACGTCCCGTCCGTGATCGTGGCCCGCACCGACGCGGAGGCGGCCACCCTGATCACCTCCGACGTGGACGAGCGGGACGCGGAGTTCATCACCGGCGAGCGCACCGCCGAGGGCTTCTACAAGGTCCGCAACGGGGTCGAGCCCTGCATTGCCCGCGCCAAGGCCTACGCCCCGTACTCCGACCTGATCTGGATGGAGACCGGCACCCCGGACCTCGAGCTGGCCCGGACGTTCGCCGAGGCCGTCAAGGCCGAGTTCCCGGACCAGATGCTGGCCTACAACTGCTCTCCGTCGTTCAACTGGAAGAAGAACCTCGACGACGACACCATCGCCAAGTTCCAGCGCGAGCTGGGCGCCATGGGCTACACCTTCCAGTTCATCACGCTGGCCGGCTTCCACGCCCTCAACCACTCCATGTTCGACCTGGCCAAGGGCTACCACGAGCGCCAGATGTCCGCCTACGTGGAGCTGCAGGAGCGCGAGTTCGCCGACGAGGCACGCGGCTACACCGCCACGAAGCACCAGCGCGAGGTCGGCACCGGCTACTTCGACGCCGTGTCCACCGCCATCAACCCCGAGTCCTCCACCGTGGCCCTCAAGGAGTCCACCGAGGCCGGCCAGTTCCACTGAGCCGCACGCCCACCGGACCAGCAGAGACCGAAAGGGATCCCCTCATGATGACCATGCAGACCACCCATTCCGACACCACCGTCAACGGCGTGCGCGTGCTCGGCTCCCCCGTCGCCGGCCAGGACCACGTCCTGACCCGAGATGCCCTGGAGTTCCTCGCCGCCCTGCACCGCGCCATGGAGCCGCGGCGCCGGGAGCTCATGGAGCTGCGGACGGAGCGCCGTCGCCGGATCGCCGACGGCGAGCCCCTCGACTTCCGCCCCGCCACCCGGACCGTGCGTGAGGACGCCTCCTGGCGGGTCGCACCCCTGGCGCCAGGCCTGCGGGACCGCCGCGTGGAGATCACCGGCCCGGTGGACCGCAAGATGACCATCAACGCCATGAACTCCGGGGCGAAGTGCTGGCTCGCCGACTTCGAGGACTCCTCCACCCCGTCCTGGGAGAACGTGATCGCCGGACAGGTCAACCTGCACGACGCCATCCGCCGGACCATCTCCCTGACCACCGCCGAGGGCAAGGAGTACCGGCTGGGCGGGGTCCAGCTCGTGGACCGACCCACCATCATCGTCCGGCCCCGCGGCCTGCACCTGATGGAGGACCGCATCCTGGTGGACGGCGAGCCCGTCTCCGGCGCCCTGACGGACTTCGCGCTGTACTTCTTCCACAACGCACGGGAGCTGCTGCGCCGCGGCCGCGGACCGTACTTCTACCTGCCGAAGACGGAGTCCCACCTGGAGGCGCGGTGGTGGAACTGCGTGTTCGTCCGGGCCCAGGACCTCCTGGAGATCCCGCAGGGCACCATTCGTGCCACGGTGCTGATCGAGACGATCACCGCGGCGTTCGAGATGGACGAGATCCTCTACCAGCTGCGCAACCACGCCGCCGGGCTCAACGCCGGGCGCTGGGACTACATCTTCAGCATCATCAAGACCTTCCGTGAGCGCGGCGAGGACTTCGTTCTCCCCGACCGGTCCGAGGTCACCATGACCCAGCCGATGATGCGCGCCTACACCGAGCTGCTCGTGCGCACCTGCCACCGACGCGGCGCCTCCGCCATCGGCGGCATGGCCGCGCAGATCCCCAGCCGCAGGGACCCGGAGGCCAATGCCGCCGCCCTGGAGAAGGTGCGCGCGGACAAGACCCGGGAGGCCGAGGACGGCTTCGACGGCTCGTGGGTGGCCCACCCGGACCTCGTGCCCGTGGCCATGGAGGTGTTCGACGCCGTCATGAAGGACGCGCAGAACCAGATCCGCACCCGCAGGCGTGAGGACGTGGTGCCGGACGCCGCGGCCCTCGTGGACGTGCGGTCCACCACCGGTTCCATCACGGAGCAGGGGCTGCGCATGAACATCGAGGTCGGCATCCGCTACGTGGAGTCCTGGCTGCGGGGCAACGGCGCCGCCGCCATCCACAACCTGATGGAGGACGCCGCGACCGCGGAGATCTCCCGCTCCCAGATCTGGCAGTGGATCCACGCAGGCTCCAGCGCCCGGCTGGCCGACGGCGGCGAGCGCACCGTGACCCGGGAGTGGGTGCAGGAGCTGACCGACGAGGAGTTCGCCCGGATCGAGCGCACCGAGGGAGACCGGTTCGACGACGCCCGCGAGGTCTTCACGTCCGTGGCGCTGGCCGAGGACTTCCCGGACTTCCTCACCCTCCCGGCCTACGAGCGGTTCCTCTCGGCGGAGGCCCGCCGGCGCGCGGGATCCCTCGCGCAGGCCGCCTGACTCCGGCGCTCCGACCGCACAGCGGGGGTCGTCGTCCCGGGACTCCGGGTACGACGGCCCCCGCCGTCGTCCTCCGCCGCCGGCCGCATCCCGTGCCGGTGCGGCGGCGACCCGCCGGTCACAGCCGACGCAGGAACTCCCGATGGAAGGACCAGTCCCCGGTGACCTCCGGGTGGAAGCTCGTGGCCATCACGTGCCCGGCACGCACGGCGACGGGCAGCACCGAGGCGGGCGGGCCGTCGTCGGGACGCGACTGCGGGTCCAGGCGCTCCGCGGGCACCGAGGCGAGCACCTCCACGCCCTCGCCCGTCCGGACCACGGCCGGGGCCCGGATGAACACCGCCTGCACCGGGTCCGCGGAGACGACAGGCACGGACAGGTCCTCTTCGAAGGAGTCCACCTGCGCCCCGAACGCGTTGCGGCGCACCGCCACGTCCAGCACGCCCAGGCTCCCCTGCCCGGCGCCGGGTTCTCGATCCTCTCGGCCAGCAGGATCATCCCCGCGCAGGTGCCGTAGGCCGGCAGGCCGCCCCAGATCGCCTCCGCCAGCGGGTCCTTGAGTCCCGTGATCCGGGCCAGCCGGTCCATCACCGAGGACTCCCCGCCGGGCAGCACGATCCCGTCCAGCCCCTCCAGGTCCGCCGGCCGCCGCACCGGCCGGGTGCGTGCGCCGAGGGACTCGAGCACGTGCACGTGCTCGCGGACGTCGCCCTGCAGCGCGAAGACACCGACGGCCGGTGCGGCAGACGGGGCGGGTGCGGCAGAGGAGGCGCCGTCGCTTCGGGCGGAGGTCATGGGGTCGAGCCTAGCGACGAGGGTGCACTCGATGTTGTTTCGGTGGCACTGAAGCCACAACAAGTGCACCCTCGTCGCGTCACAGCTGCACCCCGCGGCGAGCGAAGGCCCGGACCAGGTCCTGGGACAACGCCCTCATGCCGGCCTCGGTCCACACGTCTCCGGCCGTGCGCAGGCAGATCCAGCCCGCGGCCTCCAGCCGGCGGACCCTTCGGATGTCCGCACGGAACTGTTCTGCCTCCACCCGGTGATGGTCACCCTCGTACTCCAGACAGATCTTCAGGGCCGGCCACGCCAGGTCCGGCATGATCCGGGAACCGTCCGGCAACGTCAGCGGACGGTTCATCTCCGGCTCCGGGAATCCGGCCGCCGTCAGTCGAAGACGCAGCCGCGACTCGGCCGGAGATCCGCTCCCGGCCCTCAGCAGCGGCAACGCCGCACGCAGCAGACGCACCCCGCGGACGTTCGGACGACGGTCGACCACCTCGACGAGATCCTTCAGCCGACACCGTGGATGCTCTCCCAGCTCCCGCCGTGCCGCCGCGCCGAGGGGCGTCTGCACCAGGGACTCCCCCGCGATGACCAGGTCCTCCAGAGCCCGTTCCTCCACCGCCGGTGGCACCCGCTCCGGCCGACCCCACGGCACCAGCTGCGTCGCCAGGTCGGTCCAGGTCCAGGCCGGAGAGGTGACGGTGAACCCGGCGCACCGGACCACGTCGGCGTCCTTCGGCAGCCGGTGCCCGACGACGCCGCGCCGCCGCGGTCTCGATGGCGCACCCCGCGGCATGGACAGGTGGACGGAACGTTCGTCCTCCCATCGCCGCGGCAGCCACATGCCCCAGAGCCACGCCGCGGTGGAGTGGCTGAGCACCGGCTCACCCGGGGTGGCCTCGACCAGGGCACGGGTCATGTCGATGCGCCCGGGTTCTGCCCCCGCGAGCGCGCGCAGGCCGCGCCCGGGGGAGGACATGTCCGTGCCCCGCAGCCGGAAGGGGCTCACCCCCGCGGCGAGCAACGAGCCGGTGGTGACGACCCTCCCCTCCGATGCCCGGGGGTGCAGACGCCCAGGCACCTCGGGATCGGCCCGGGGGTCTCGGGGCTCGGTGAAGAACCGGGGCAGCGGTCGTGGTGGAACAGGCATGCCCCCAGCGTTGCCGCGCCCGAACCCCTCACGTGAGGGCCGTCGTCGTTCTGTGGACGACACGCCGAGCGGAGTTCCCTGTGCAGGACAGGACTCCACCCCGCCATGCGACGAGGGTGCACTTGTTGTCGCCTCAGGGGCGCTGAGGCGACAACAAGTGCACCCTCGTCGAAAGGAGCGAGGAGGCCTCAGCTCACCAGCCGCGCTCGGCCAGGCGGTGCGGGGCCGGCAGGTCGCCCACATTGATGCCCACCATGGCCTCGCCCAGGCCGCGGGAGGCCTCGGCATCGCGTGCGGGTCGTCGAACTGGGCCGTGGCCTTCACGATCGCCGCGGCGCGCTCGGCCGGGTTGCCGGACTTGAAGATGCCCGAGCCCACGAACACGCCGTCCGCGCCCATCTGCATCATCATCGCCGCGTCCGCCGGGGTGGCCACGCCGCCGGCGGTGAACATGACCACCGGCAGGGTGCCGGTCTGGGCGACCTCGCGGACCAGCTCGAACGGGGCCTGCAGCTCCTTCGCCGCCACGTACAGCTCGTCCGTGGACAGGCCCTTGAGCTGCGCGATCTCCTTGCGGATGGTGCGGATGTGCTTCACGGCCTCGGAGACGTCGCCGGTGCCGGCCTCGCCCTTGGAACGGATCATCGCGGCGCCCTCGGTGATGCGGCGCAGCGCCTCGCCCAGGTTGGTGGCGCCGCAGACGAACGGCACCTCGAAGTCCCACTTGTCGATGTGGTTCACGTAGTCCGCCGGCGAGAGCACCTCGGACTCGTCGATGAAGTCCACCTTCAGCGCCTGCAGCACCTGGGCCTCCACGAAGTGGCCGATGCGGGCCTTCGCCATCACCGGGATGGACACGGCGTCCACGATGCCGTCGATCAGGTCCGGGTCGGACATGCGGGCCACCCCGCCCTGGGCGCGGATGTCCGCCGGGACGCGCTCCAGCGCCATCACGGCCACCGCGCCGGCGTCCTCCGCGATGCGGGCCTGCTCGGGGGTGACCACGTCCATGATCACGCCGCCCTTGAGCATGTCCGCCAGCCCGCGCTTCACGCGGGTGGTGCCGGTGCCGCGGGCGCCGTCGTCTGCCGATCCGGCGGTGGAGGCGGAGAAGGAGGTGGTCGTGTTCTCGCTCATGCGGAGTGCACTCCGATCTGCTCGGGCGGGTGAGGGCCTCGTCGCCCTGCTTCCGCGTGTTTGCCTGCGGACCGTCTGCGGCCCGCTCCGCAGGCCATCGTGCCACCGGAGAGGCCCCCTGCGCCTCTCCGTGGCGTCCGTGCCGGGCCAACGGCGTGTCCCGGCGTCACGCCGAGACCGCCGGAGGGGCCGACGGGCACGGCGACTGTCTTTCCTGGCCCGCCCGTCCTACCCTAGCCGCATGCTGATCGGAGTGCCTGCAGAGATCAAGGACAACGAGCGCCGTGTGGCGCTCACCGCCGCCGGAGTGACCGAGCTGGTCCGGGACGGCCACACCGTGGTGGTCGAGGCCGGAGCGGGCGTCGGCTCGTCCGTCACCGACGAGGCCTACGCGGCCGCCGGCGCGGAGCTCGTGGAGACCGCGGACGAGGTGTGGGATCGCGCGGACCTGCTGCTCAAGGTGAAGGAGCCTGTGGGACCGGAGCTGTCCCGCATGCGCCGGGGCCAGGTGGTGTTCACCTATCTGCACCTGGCCGCCTGCCCGGACACCGCGAAGGCCCTGCTGGACGCGGGCACCACGTCGATCGCCTACGAGATGGTGACCCGCCGCGGCCCCACCGGCACCTCCCTGCCGCTGCTGGCCCCGATGTCCCAGGTGGCCGGCCGTCTCGCCCCCATCGAGGGCGCCCACCACCTGCTGCAGGCCCAGGGCGGCTCCGGCGTCCTCCTGCCGGGCGCTCCCCGGCCGACC
>NZ_JBNFOB010000013.1:0-20533 GCF_057364565.1 Micrococcus sp. LASM2_SD2
CCGGTCGCGGCGGCGGCTGCAGCGGGGCGCGCAGCTCGATCGCGCGGGCGGCGGCCACGAGCTCGACGGCGAGCACGCGCCGGAAGTTCTCCACGGCCGAGCGCAGCTTGCGGGCGGCGTGCCAGCCCATGGAGACGTGGTCCTCCTGCATCGCGGAGGACGGGATGGAGTCCACGGACGCGGGCACGGCCAGGCGCTTCATGTCCGAGACGAGCCCGGCCTGCGTGTACTGAGCGATCATCATGCCGGAGTCCACGCCCGGGTCGTCCACGAGGAACGCGGGCAGCCCGTGCGAGCGGGCCGGGTCCAGCATGCGGTCGGTGCGGCGCTCGGACATGCTGGCGACGTCGGCCACCGGGATGGCCAGGAAGTCCAGCACGTACGCCACGGGCGCCCCGTGGAAGTTGCCGTTCGAGCTCACCCGGCCGTCGTCGAGCACCACGGGGTTGTCCACGGTGGCGGCGAGCTCGCGCTCGGCCACGGTGCGCACGTACGCGAGGGTGTCGCGCAGGCCGCCGGCCACCTGCGGGGCGCAGCGCAGCGAGTAGGCGTCCTGCACGCGGGAGTCGCCCTCCTTGTGGCTGGCCACGATCGGCGAGCCCGCCAGGATCTTCAGCATCCGGTCGGCGGAGGTCGCCTGGCCCGGGTGGGGGCGCAGCGGCAGGTGCAGCTCCGGCACGAACACGCGGTCGGTGCCGAGCAGTGCCTCCACGGACATGGCAGCGGTGAGGTCCACGGTGTCGGCGAGCTCGTCGAGGTCCGCCAGGGCCATGATCAGCATGCCGAGCATGCCCTCAGTGCCGTTGACGAGGGCCAGGCCCTCCTTCTCCCGCAGCTCGACCGGCTCGATCCCGGCCTCGGCGAGCGCCTCGCCCGCCGGACGCAGCGCGCCGTCCTCCCCGACGACGTCGCCCTCGCCCATCAGCGCCAGGGCCACGTGGGAGAGCGGGGCGAGGTCGCCGGAGCAGCCCAGCGAGCCGAACTCGCGCACAGCGGGGGTGATGCCCGCGTTGAGCATGGCCACGAAGGTCTCGACCACCACGGGACGCACGCCCGTGCGGCCGGAGGCCAGCGTGGTGGCGCGCAGGAACATCAGCGCGCGGACGACCTCGCGCTCCACCACGGGGCCCATGCCGGCGGCATGGGAGCGGATCAGCGACTTCTGCAGCTGCGCGCGGGACTCGAGGGGGATGTGCTTGTCCGCGAGCGCGCCGAAGCCGGTGGAGACGCCGTAGGTGGGGGTCTCGGCCTCGGCCAGTGCCTCGACGTGGCGGCGCACCGCGCCGACGGTCTCGAGCACGTCGTCGGCGAGCACCACGCGGGCGTCGTGGCGGGCGACGGCGAGGACGTCGTCCAGGGTGGCCCCGGACGTGCCGAGGGTGACGGTGGCGGGAGGGGTGGTCATGGGCGGTGCGCTCCTCGGGTGGTGGGGTGGGTCGGGGCCGACGCCGGACGGGTGCGTCCGGCGTCGGGCGTCACCGGGCGGGTGGGCCCGGCGGTGGATCGTACGGGGTGGGCGGCCTCAGACCACGCGACGGCCCGCGCGCCAGACCGCGTGGGTCAGCGGCATGCCGGGGCGGTAGGCCAGGTGGATGGCGGCGGGGGCGTCCAGCATGTGCAGGTCGGCGCGCTTGCCGACCTCGATGCTGCCGACGCGGTCCTGGGCCCTCAGCGCGAGCGCACCGCCGTAGGTGGCGGCCTCGATCGCCTCGGCGAGGGTCAGGTGCATCTGCAGCACGGCGGTGCCCACGTTGAAGTTCTGGCTCGTGGTGTAGCTGGTGCCCGGGTTGCAGTTGGAGGCCAGGGCGATCGGCACCCCGGCGTCCAGCAGCTCGCGGCCCGGTGCCAGCGGTGCCCGCGTGGACAGGTCGCAGGCGGGCAGGCACCCGGCCACGGTGCCGGGCTCGCCGGTGCGGGCGGCCGCGTCCCAGCCGGTCCAGGTGGAGGCCAGGGCGGCCACGTCCTCGTCCGTGAGGTGGTTGACGTGGTCCACGGAGGCGGCGCCGTGCTCCACGGCGACGGCCACACCGGGCCCGTGCTCGATCTGGTTGCCGTGCAGGCGCACGCCCAGCCCCGGCGGCGCGGCCGGCCTCGAGCACGCGGCGGGTCTGCTCGCCGGTGAACGCGCCGCGGTCGCAGAACACGTCGATCCAGTCCGCGTGCTCCTTCACCGCCTCGAGCATGGGACCCACGACGTCGGCCAGGTACGCCTCCGCCTCGACGCCGGCGGGAACGAGATGGGCGCCGAGGAAGGTCACCTCGTCCACGAGGCCCTCCTCCCGCATCCGGGCCAGCAGGCGCGCGTGGCGCGCCTCCTCCTCCACGGTGAGCCCGTAGCCGGTCTTGGTCTCCAGGTAGGTGGTGCCTCCGGCCACGGCATCCTGCACGCGTGCGGCCACGAGCTCGCGGAGGCGCTCGTCCGAGGCGGCGCGGGTGGCCTCGGTGGTCACGCCGATGCCGCCGGCCGCGTAGGACTGGCCGGCCATGCGGGCCTCGAACTCGGCGGAGCGGTCCCCGTCAAAGACCAGGTGGGTGTGGGAGTCCACCCAGCCCGGCAGCACGGCACGGCCCTCGGCAGAGGTCCGCTCGTCCGCCGCGGGGGCCTCGGCGGCGGCGCCGATCCAGGCGATGGTGCCGTCCTCCACCACCACGGCGGCGTCGTGCAGCACGCGGGACTCGGCGTCCACGCAGGTGAGTTCGCCGATGTCGGTGAGCAGATGGGAGGTCATGCGGGTCCTTCCTCAGACGGTGCGGATGGCGATGGGTGGGATGACGGCGGGGATGCGGTCGGCGGGCCGTGTGCCGGCCCCGCGGCACGCCCGCGGGTCAGGTTGCCACGGCGGCCACCAGGTGGGCCACCGGGGTGGCGAGCAGGATCGTGAGGATCACGCGCTCGGCCCAGATCACCACCAGGTGCCAGAGCTTGATGGGCAGGTCCGTGGCCAGGATGGCCGGGACCACGGCGGAGAAGAAGATGATCGCGGAGACGCAGACCACGCCGGTCACGAAGCGGGCCACGAAGTCGTCGCTGCCGGCCAGCAGGGTGGCGGGGATGAACATCTCGGCCACGGAGGTGGCCGCAGCGGTGGCCATCAGGGACGGGTCGGAGAAGCCGAGGATCCAGAAGAACGGCCAGAACACCAGCCCCACCCAGGTGAACACCGGCGTGTAGGTGGCCAGCACCAGCGCGATCAGACCGACGGACATGATGGACGGCAGGATCTGCAGGACCATCACCAGGCCGTCACGGAAGTTGATCCACACGTTCTTCGGCAGGGAGGGTGCCTCGGCGAGGGTCTGCTCGGCGGCGCGGCGGGCCACGGCGAAGCGGTTCCGGGTCACCGGCTGCTCCGGACGCGGCGCGACGCCGGGGTAGACCTCGTCCGGGATGCGGCTCAGCGGCGGGATCCGGACCACCAGGGCGGTCACGGTGAACGTCACCAGCAGGCGCCCACGAAGTACCAGAGCCACACGTCCATCAGGTCCAGGGTGCGGGCGACGATCACCATGAAGGTGGCCGAGACGGTGGAGAAGCCGACCGCGATGATCGCGCCCTCCTTCGCCGTGTAGCGCCCCGCCCGGTACATGCGGTTGGTCAGCAGCAGGCCCAGGGCGTAGGAGCCCACGAAGGAGGCCACCGCGTCCACGGCGGAGCGGCCGGGCACCCGGAACACCGGACGCATGGCCGGACGCAGGTAGACACCCACGAACTCCATGAGCCCGTAGCCGATGATCAGCGCCAGGAAGATGCCGCCGATCGGCACGATCAGCCCCACCTGCACCACCAGGGAGTCCATGAGGAACGGGCCGATGTCCTCGTTCAGCACCCAGGACGGCCCGAACCCGAACACCACCATGGAGGCGGTGACCAGGCCGAGCACGGCCAGGAACGCGAACACGGCCTTCAGCGCGGACCGACGCCAGGTGCCCGTGACGAACGGGTAGAAGGCGCCGGCGGCGATGATCGCCAGGGCCACGAACCGGTCCGCCTCGCCCAGCAGGGCGCGGATGCCGTTGACCAGGTGGTCCAGCGGGATGGTGGTGGTGCCGTTCAGGGTGATCGGCACGAAGAACATCACGATGCCGATCGCCGAGTAGACGATCATGCGCCAGCGTCCGGTGGGGCGGGGCTCGTCGCGGCCGATCGCCGCCATCGCGGTCGTGTCGCTGTGGAATTCGCGGTCTCCCGGGTTCGTCACGGACATCGTGGGACTCCTCTCCTGCAGGGTGGGCCATGGCGGGGGCGGGTGCCCCCGCCACGGCGGGCGGCCGTCGTCGCCCCTCATGCCGGGAGGACGACGGCCGCGGATCACGCGTCAGTCGCGGATCTTCGCCTCCATCGGCACGCGCACGCCGCGCTCGGCGGCCACCTCGGCGGCACGCGAGTAACCGGCGTCCACGTGGCGGATGACGCCCATGGCCGGGTCGTTGGTGAGCAGGGCCTCGAGCTTGGCGGCGGCCAGCTCGGTGCCGTCCGCCAGGCCGACCTGGCCGGCGTGGATGGAGCGGCCGATGCCGACACCGCCGCCATGGTGGATGGACACCCAGGTGGCGCCGGAGGAGGTGGCGGTCAGGGCGTTGAGCAGCGGCCAGTCGGCGATCGCGTCGGAGCCGTCCAGCATGGCCTCCGTCTCGCGGTACGGGGAGGCCACGGAGCCGGAGTCCAGGTGGTCGCGGCCGATGGCGATCGGGGCCTTGACCTTGCCCTCGGCCACCAGCTTGTTGAAGAGCAGGCCGGCCTTGTGGCGCTCGTTGTAGCCGAGCCAGCAGATGCGCGCCGGCAGGCCCTCGAACTCCACGAACTCGGCGGCGCCGTCCAGCCAGCGGTGCAGGTGATCGTTCTCCGGGAAGAGCTCCTTGAGCGCCTCGTCGGTGACCTTGATGTCCTCCGGGTCGCCGGAGAGGGCCACCCAGCGGAACGGGCCGAGGCCCTCGCAGAACAGCGGGCGGATGTAGGCCGGGACGAAGCCGGGGAACTCGAAGGCGCGGTCGTAGCCGGCCTTGCGGGCCTCGTCGCGGATGGAGTTGCCGTAGTCGAAGACCTCGGCGCCGGCGTCCTGGAAGCCGACCATGGCCTCGACCTGGCGGGCCATGGACTCCTGGGACTTCTTGGTGAAGCCGTCCGCGTCCGCGGCGGCCTCGTCCTGCCACTGCTCCACGGTGTACTCGAGCGGCAGGTAGGAGAGCGGGTCGTGGGCGGAGGTCTGGTCCGTGACGATGTCGATCTCGACCTCGCCGGCCTTCTGGCGCTTGAGCAGCTCCGGGAACACCTCGGCGGCGTTGCCCACCAGGCCCACGGAGACGGCCTCCTTGTTCCTCTTCGCCTCGTTGACGCGGGCGATGGCCTTGTCCAGGTCCGTCTCCACCTCGTGCAGGTAGCGCTTGGACTGGCGGCGGCGCAGGCGCTCCTCGGAGACGTCCACGATCAGGCAGACGCCGCCGTTGAGGGTGACGGCCAACGGCTGGGCGCCGCCCATGCCGCCGCAGCCACCGGTGAGGGTGAGGGTGCCGGCGAGGGTGCCGTCATACTTCTTGCGGCCGATGGCGGCGAAGGTCTCGTAGGTGCCCTGCAGGATGCCCTGGGTGGCGATGTAGATCCACGAGCCGGCGGTCATCTGGCCGTACATCATGAGGCCCTCAGCCTCGAGCTTGCGGAAGGTGGTCCAGTCGGCCCAGTCGCCCACGAGGTTGGAGTTGGCGATCAGCACGCGCGGGGCCCACTTGTTGGTGCGGACCACGCCGACCGGCTTGCCGGACTGCACCAGGAGGGTCTCGTCCTCCTCGAGGTCCTTGAGGGTCTCCACGATCGCGTCGAAGGCCTCCCAGGAGCGGGCGGCGCGGCCGGTGCCGCCGTAGACCACGAGGTCCTCGGGGCGCTCGGCGACCTCGGGGTCGAGGTTGTTCATGAGCATCCGCAGGGGCGCCTCGGTCTGCCAGGACTTGGCGGAGATCTCGGTGCCGCGCGGAGCGCGGATCTCGCGGGACGGGTCGTGCTGGGTGAATCCCTGGGTCATGGGGTCCTCTCCTTGAAGGGGTCCTCCGCCCTTCCCGACGACGGACGGTCGGGTGGGCGCATCAGCGTCGCCTTTTCATCAGGTGGCGTTTGCTTTCCATCCATTGAAACCCGCCGGGAGTCGGCGCGCAACCCCCTGTATAGGATTCCGTCATGCCCTCCCCCTCGACGCGCACCGTGGACCGCGCCCTGGACCTGCTGGCCGCCGTGACCGAGCGCTCCCCGCTGACCCTGTCCGACGCCGCCCGGCAGGCCGACCTGCCCGCCTCCACCGCCCTGCGCCTGCTGCGCAGCCTCGAGGGCGCCGCCCTCGTCACCCGGGACGACGACGGCCGCTACCGTCCCGGCGCCCAGCTGATCCGCCTCGGCGCCCGGGCCTTCACCCGCGAGCCGCTCGTGGAGCTCTCACGGGAGCCGATGCGGCAGCTGGCGGAGAAGACCGGCGAGTCCGTGTACCTGGCGATCCCGGGTGCCACGGAGACCGCCGTCTACATCGCGATCGTGGAGGGCACCCACTCCGTGCGCCACACCAACTGGGTGGGCCGCACCGTCCCGCTCGAGGGCACCGCGGTGGGCGCCGTGCTGCGCGGCGAGGTGGAGGCCGAGTCCGTGGCGATGATCAAGGACACCGTGGAGCGGGACGTCACCGCCCTGTCCGCGCCGGTGACCGTCCAGGGCTCCCCCGTGGGCGCCCTGTCCACGCTCGTGCCGACCTACCGGTGCACCGACGAGCTCGCCGAGGCCTGCCGGCAGGCCCTGGTGAAGGCGACCACGCAGATCGCCCAGGCGCTGTCCGGGAAGTGATCCGCCGAGCCTCCGCCCTGCGCGGGGAGGTGCTGCCCGGAAGGCGGGCGGCCGTCGTCGGGACACGGGGCGCGGCCGGCCGATCACGGCGACGTCACCCGACGGTGATGCGAATCCAGGCAATTCCCAGGCTGCTCCCCTGGTACCTCCACGAAGGCTTCCTATGCTGAAGGCACCTCATCGAAGGTGCGAGTGATGACAGCGAAGGGCCCCGGAACGGCGAGAGCCGACCCGGGGCCCTTCGTCATGTCCGCGGCGGGGCGCGCACGACGGGCACCCGACGCGCGGGCGACCACGGTCCCCGCCGGTGGCCCGGCACCCGCCTGACGCGCCGTGCACTGTACACATGACGACGGCGCCGCTCCCCGTCACTGGGGAACGGCGCCGCTGTGTGTGATGCGAGTGCGCCGGCGCGCGGTGCGAGTGAGGACCCGCCGGGCCACTCAGTGGCGGCGGGCGGAGCTGATGCCGGCCCAGAGGCCGCCGAGCAGGCCGGACACCGGCAGGCCGATCAGCAGGATCCAGCCGGAGTTCTCGGCCGCGGTGTTCGAGAAGATCAGGATGATCAGCAGCACCGAAACGATGCCGCCGAGCAGGCCGGCGATCGCGTAGCGGGCGGCGCTGCGGCCGTAGCCGCCCATGATGTTCACGAACCAGGAGGCGAGGACGCCGGCCAGGGCGCCGCCGATGAGGGCGAAGATCAGGCCGAGCATGACGGGGACGAAGCCCACGCCGCCCTGGCCGAGCACCACGAGGCCGTCCGCCTCGACGGTGAGGGCCTTGAAGATCTCGCTCGCGAACAGGACGACGGCCGCGACGGCGATGATGCGGTTCGTGATGCCCCACGCGTTGACGGGCAGGCTCGGCGGGACGATCGGCTCGGCCGCCACCGGGCGCGCGCCGCCACGGGTGGCGACGGTGGTGTTCGTGTTCATGTGCTGGTCTCCCATCCGCCCCGGTCAGGGGCCTGTGCGCGCCGGGCGCCACGGCGCCCAAAGTTCTGTGTCCGAGTTTAGTGGCACGGGCGCGTGGGGCGGGAATCATGCGCCGGCGCCGTGTGCCGCGTGCCGCGGCGGGCGAGGTCTGCTCAGAGGACGTCGGTGCGCCGGTTCTGCAGGACCGGCAGGAAGGAGCGGACCTCGTCGATGCGCTCCCGGGTGACCTCCGCGGTCACGAGCGCCTCGCGCTCGTCCTCCAGGGCGGCCACCGGCAGGGCGAGCGGGTCCACGATCGTCGAGTGGCCGACCGTCGAGTCCGAGCAGGTGTCCGCGGCCACCACCCAGACGGTGTTCTCCACCGCGCGGGCCTTGAGCAGGGTCTGCCAGTGGTCCACCTTGTGGTCGCCCTTGAACCAGGCCGCCGGGACGACAAGCACGTCCGCGCCGTCCACGGCGAGCTTCCGGGACAGCTCCGGGAAGCGCAGGTCGTAGCAGGTCAGCAGGCCGAAGGTCAGATCCCCGATGCGGACGGACAGCAGGGCGCCGTCACCGGGGGTGATGGTGTCCGACTCCTTGTGCCTGAAGGCGTCGTAGAGGTGCAGCTTCCGGTACGTCCCGAGCTGGGAGCCGGAGCCGTCCACGGCCACGAGGGTGTTGTAGGGGCGCGGGTTCCCGGAGGGCTCGTAGCCGCCGGCCACGATCGCGACCCCGTGCTCACGCGCCATGCCCTTGAGGGCGGTGACGAACTCGTCCCACTCGGTGTCCACGGCCTCGGCGAAGGTGTCCGTGACGAGGTGTCGCTGCGTGAGCATCGACTCCTCGGGGAACACCACGAGCTCGGCCCCCTCCTCGGCGGCCTGTGCGGTGAGCCGGCGGAGCACCTCGAGGTTCTCCGCGATGACTCCGGTGGGGCGGAACTGTCCGACGCTGATCCTCATGTGACCAGCCTAACGCCCGCCCCACCGGCGGTTCAGGCCTTGGCGTTCGCCCAGCCGTAGGCGGAGTGGCCGGTGAGGCGGCGCCCCATGATGAGGGACTGGACCGTCTCCGTGCCCTCGTAGGTGTGCAGGGCCTCGAGGTCCGCGAAATGCTGGACCATGCCGTGCTCCAGCAGGAGGCCGTTGCCGCCCATGAGGTCACGGGCGATGCCGGCCACCCGCCGGGCGGCGCGGGTGTTGTGGTACTTCAGCATGGAGGCGTGCTCGCCCCGCATCCGTCCGGAGGCCTGGAGGCGGGCGACGGCGGCGGCCTGCAGCTGCATGGAGGTCACGGCCTCGAGCATCTGGGACAGGCGCTCCTGCACGGACTGCTGTGCGGCCAGCGGCCTGCCGAACTGCACGCGGGCCTTCGTGTACTGCAGGGCGCCCTCGAACAGGGCGGTCGCGTGGCCGAGGGCGGACCAGCCGATGTTCACGCGGGTGGCCTCCAGGACCCGGGCGGTGTCCGCGAAGGAGTGCGCGCCCGGCAGCAGGGCGTCGTCCCCCACCTGGACGGAGTCCAGCGTGATGAGGGACTGGTGCAGGGCACGCAGCATGCCCTTGCGGACGATCGGCTCGGCCGAGTAGCCCGCGGCCTCCTGGGGCACGATGAAGCCACGGACCTGGCCGTCCTCGTCCCGGGCCCACACGATGGTGACACCGCCGGCCGCGCCGTTGCCGATCCACTTCTTCCGGCCGTTCAGGACCCAGCCGCCGTCCACCTTCCTGGCGGTGGTCTCCAGCGCCACGGAGTCCGAGCCGTGCTCCGGCTCGGTCAACGCGAAGGCGCCGAGCAGCTCGCCGCGGGCCAGCTTCTGCGCATACGCGGCCCTCTGCTCCGCGGAACCGAGCTCCACCACGGAGCGCAGGGCGAGCCCGCCCTGCACGGCGCAGGCCGCCGCGAGCGAGCCGTCCAGACGGGAGAGCTCCATGGTCACCAGGCCGGCGCCCAACGGAGTGAGGGTCTCGAAGCCGTCCACGTCCACTCCGTCGGTGAGGAGACCGGCGGCCGCCACCTGCCGCACCAGGTGCACCGGGTAGGTGGCCTCGTGCCAGGCCTCGGCGAGCTCGTCCAGCATGGGGGTGACGGTCTGCCGGACCCTCACGGCGGCGGCGCGGTCCGCGTCCGTGGCCTCGGTGAAGGCGCCGAGGAAGTCGGTGTCCAGGGGCTCCCGGACGTCGATGTCCAGCTCGGGGGTCAGACTCACGCCTCGCTCCTCTCCTGACGCAGCACGCGCTTGAGCAGCTTGCCGGACTGGTTGCGCGGCAGCTCGTCCACGAACTCCACGGTCTTGGGCACCTTGAAGCCGGCGAGGTTCTCCTTCACGTGCGCGATCACCTGCTCCTCGGTGACCTGGGCGCCGTCCTTGAGCACCACCACGGCGGTGATCGCCTCGATCCAGCGCTCGTCCGGGACGCCGATCACGGCGACCTCGGCCACGCCGTCCACCTCGTAGACGCAGTCCTCCACCTCGCGCGGGGCCACGAGGACGCCGCCGGTGTTGATGACGTCCTTGATGCGGTCCACCACCTGGATGTAGCCGCCCTCGTCCTGGGTGACCTGGTCTCCGGAACGGAACCAGCCGTCCATGAACGCGGCCTCGGTGGCCTGCGGGTTGTTCCAGTAGCCGGAGAACAGCTGCGGGGAGCGGTACTGGATCTCGCCGGGCTCCCCGGCGGCCACGGGCTCGCCGGCGGGGTCCACCACGCGGACCTGCACGTGCTGCACGGGGCGGCCGCACGAGGCCGGGCGGGCGTGGTGCTCCTCCGGGCGCAGGACGGTGCACAGCGGGGACATCTCGGACTGGCCGAAGCAATTGTAGAACCCGAGCTTCGGGAAGGCCTCGCGCAGCCGTTGCAGCACGGTGACCGGCATGATGGAGGCGCCGTACTGGGCCTTGGTCAGGGAGGAGAGGTCGAAGTCGGCCAGGTCCTCCCGGTTGGCCAGCGGCACCCAGACGGTGGGGCCAGGAACAGGGAGCCGATGTGCTCGTCCTGGACCAGCTGCAGCATCTGTCCGATGTCCGGCTTCTCGACGATCCGCAGGGTCGCGCCGAGCGAGAGGTAGGGCAGGGCGAACACGTGCATGGCCGCCGAGTGGTACAGCGGCATCGCGATCAGCGGCCGGTCCTCCTCGGTGAGGTCCAGCGCGATCACGGTGGAGTCGTACTCGGCCACCAGCGCCCGGTGGGTCATCACGGCGCCCTTCGGGGCGGAGGTGGTGCCGGAGGTGTAGAGCAGCTGCACCGGGTCCTCGGAGTGCACCTCGGGGAACGGCTCGGCACCCTCGGCGGATCCTGCGGGGGTCTCCTCGAGCGCGAGCTCCTCCAGGCTGGTGATCCCGGCAGCGTTCTCCTCCGCCTGCTCCCCCTTCTGGAAGGGCACGACGACGGCCAGCACCTCCGCCTTGCCGCTCGCCTTCACCTCGTCCACCAGGGGCGCCAGCGTCTTGTCCACGAACAGGACGGCTGCGCCGGAGTCGTTGAGGATGTGGGCGAGCTCGCCGCCCTTGAGGCCCGAGTTCACTGGGACGTGGATGAGGCCGGCGCGGGCGGCGGCCAGGAACAGGACGATGTAGAGGTCCGAGTTCATGCTGAAGGCGCCCACGCGGTCACCGGGCTTCAGGCCGAGCCGCTGCAGGCCGCGGGCGGTGCGGTCCACGGCGGCGGCGAGCTCGGCGTAGGTCAGCGTGCGGTCGCCGAACCGGGTGGCGGTGTTGCGGCGGTAGGCCGCGGCGCTGCGGTCCAGCAGGTGGGTCAGCCCGGACTGGTGGGAGGCGGCCGGGACCAGGGAGGTGACGTTCTGTGCGGTGGTCATGGGGATCACGCCTTGAGGTTCTCGATGATGGTGACGTTGGCCTGGCCGCCGCCCTCGCACATGGTCTGGAGGCCGTAGCGGCCGCCGGTGCGCTCGAGCTCGTGCAGCAGGGAGGTCATCAGGCGGGCGCCGGTGGCGCCGATCGGGTGGCCGAGGGCCATGGCGCCGCCGTTGGGGTTGACCTTGGCCGGGTCGGCTCCGGTCTCCTGCAGCCAGGCGAGGACCACGGAGGCGAAGGCCTCGTTGATCTCGATGACGTCCATGTCGTCGATGGTCATGCCCGCCTTCTGCAGGGCGTGGGCGGTGGCCGGGATGGGGGCGGAGAGCATCATCACCGGGTCCGCGCCGCGGGCGGAGAGGTGGTGGATGCGGGCGCGCGGGGTGAGACCGTGCCGCTCCACGGCGTCCGCGGAGGCGATGAGCAGGGCGGCGGCGCCGTCGGACATCTGGGAGGCGGTCGCGGCCGTGAGGATCCCGCCCGCGGAGATGGGCTGGAGGGTCGCCATCTTCTCCCGGTCCGGGGTGCGGGGGCCCTCGTCCGCACTGACGCCGAAGCACGGGACGATCTCGCGGTCGAAGCGGCCCTCGGCCTGGGCGGCGAGCGCCCGCTCGTGGGACTGCACGGCCAGGTCCTCGGCCTGCTCACGGGTGATGCCCCACTTCTCCACCATCATCTCGGCCCCGCGGAACTGGGAGATCTGCTCGTCCCCGTAGCGGGCGGCCCAGCCCTCGGAGCCGGTGAACGGGTCCGGGAAGCCGAGGTCCTTCGCGATGGTGTTGGAGATCGAGAGCGGGATCGCGGACATGGACTGCACGCCGCCGGCGACCACCAGGTCCGCGGTGCCGGACATGACGGCCTGAGCGGCGTAGTGGACGGCCTGCTGACCGGAGCCGCACTGCCGCTCCACGGTGGTGCCGGGGACGTCCTCGGAGCGCGGCGGCGAGCCAGGCGTTGCGGGCGATGTCCATGGCCTGCGGGCCGATCTGGTCGATGCAGCCGAGGATCACCTCGTCCACGTCCGCGGAGTCGCCGATCGCGTCCCCGTGGCGCTCCAGGAGGGTGCGCAGGGGGACGGCGGCCAGGTCCAGCGGGTGGACCTGGGCGAATCCCTTGCCCCGGCGCCCCACGGGGGTGCGGACGGCGTCGATGATGTAGGCCTCGGCCATGGTGCTCCTTCGGTCATGGGCTCTACCGACCCGCACGGTTCCGGGGATTTTTCCCGGGACGCACGGTATCGGCTCCTCTGTTAATCGAGCCTAACTCACGTGACGTGGAACACAACAAGGCACGTGTCACAGTGCGGACACGTGCCGGTGACGTGCGGGGACGCAGAACGCCCCGGCCGCAGCGGCCGGGGCGCCCGTCTGGTTGCACGTCTGACGTGATTTTAGGCTTTTCCCAGCCCGAGGAGGCAATGGTGACCCGTCCGCCGGGCGGGGGCGGTTCAGAGGACGTCGGTGCGCCGGTTGGCGAGCGAGGGGAGGAACTCCCGGACCTCGTCGATCCGCTCGCGGGTGACCTCCGCGGTCACCACGGCCTCCCGCTCGTCGGCGAGCTCGGCGACGGGCAGCGCCAGCGGGTCCACGATCATCGAGTGGCCCACGGTGCCGTCCGAGCACGTGTCCGCCGCGGCCACCCACACCGTGTTCTCCACCGCGCGGCCTGGAGCAGGGTGCGCCAGTGCTCCACCTTGTGCTCGCCGGAGAACCACGCCGCGGGGATCACGAGCACGTCCGCGCCCTCCACCGCGAGACGCCGGGACAGCTCGGGGAAGCGCAGGTCGTAGCAGGTGAGCAGGCCCAGGCGGAGCCCGCCGAGCTCGATCGCCACGACGCCGCCGTCGCCGGGGGTGATGCGGTCCGACTCGCGGTGCGCGAACGCGTCGTAGAGGTGGAGCTTGCGGTACGCGCCCAGCTGGCGCCGTCCGTGTCCACCGCCAGCAGCGTGTTGTAGGGACGCCGGTCCGGGCCCGGCTCGTAGCCGCCCGCGACGACGGCGATCCCGTGCTCGCCCGCCAGCGCGGCCAGGCCGCGGCGAACCGGCTCCCAGGCCGGCGGCGACGGCGTCGGGGAACTCCTCCCCCACCTCGCGGGCCCCGAGCATGGCCTCCTCGGGCAGCACCAGGAGGTCCGCCCCCTCGCCCGCGGCGCGGGCGGCGAGGCGGGCCATCACGGCCAGGTTCGCCTCGACATCGCCCACGGGCCCGAACTGTCCGACGCTGATCCTCATGCCCCCAGGGTAGCCAGGCCCCTGCCGGTGGCCGTCAGCCCTGGTCATCGCCGCGGCCAGCCGCCACGCTGGAAGCCGGGCACGACGTCGGCCCGCATCGGCCGCCGTCGTCGTCCGCCCCCGATCCGCGCGGCACCGCGCGGCAGGTCGACACCACAGGAGCAGACGCGATGACCGCCCACCAGCCCGACATCCCCGGCACGCCGGGACCCATCACCCCCGACCTCGAGGAGCACACCGCCCTCACCGACCCGGACCAGCCCGTGGCCGTCCCGGCCCCGGACCAGCGCGGTCCGGCGCAGGTCTCCCCCACCGGCCAGGACACCGGTGCCGACCCGGCGACCGCCGCGCAGGGCTGCCCGTACCTGACCACCGCGCACGGCGTGCGCCTGCAGGACTCGGACCACTCGCTCAAGGCCGGCCGTCGCGGCCCCACCCTGCTGCAGGACCACCACCTGCGGGAGAAGCTCAGCCACTTCGACCACGAGCGCATCCCCGAGCGCGTGGTCCACGCCCGGGGCGCCGGTGCCCACGGCGTGTTCCGCGGCTACGGCACCGCCGCGAAGATCAGCCGGGCCGGGCTGTTCGCGAAGGACAAGGAGACGGAGGTGTTCGTCCGCTTCTCCACCGTGGCCGGCTCCCGCGGCTCCATGGATCTGGCCCGCGACACCCGCGGCTTCGCCACCAAGTTCTACACGGACGAGGGCACGTGGGACCTGGTGGGCAACAACATGCCCGTGTTCTTCGTGCAGGACGCCATCAAGTTCCCGGACGTGGTGCACTCGGTGAAGCCGCACCCGGATCGCGAGATCCCGCAGGCGCAGTCCGCGCACGACACGTTCTGGGACTTCGTCTCCCTGCACACCGAGGCGCAGCACCACACCATCTGGAACATGTCCGATCGGGGCATCCCGCGCTCCTTCCGGATGATGGAGGGCTTCGGCGTCCACACCTACCGCCTGATCGCGGCGGACGGCTCCACCGTGCTGGTCAAGTTCCACTGGAAGCCCAAGCTCGGTGTCCACTCGGTGACATGGGAGGAGGCGCTGATCACCAACGGCGCGGACCCGGACTACCACCGCCGTGACCTCGCCGACGCGATCGAGGCCGGCGCCTTCCCGGAGTGGGAGCTCGGCGTGCAGGTGTTCGAGGACAACGAGGAGCAGATGTTCGAGGGGATCGACCTGCTCGACCCCACGAAGCTGGTCCCGGAGGAGCTCGTCCCCGTGCAGCCCCTCGGCCTCATGACGCTGAACGCCAACCCGTCCAACTACTTCGCGGAGACGGAGCAGGTGGCCTTCAATCCGGCCAACCTCGTGCCCGGCATCGACGTCACCAACGACCCGCTCCTGCAGGGCCGCCTGTTCTCCTACCTGGACACGCAGCTCACCCGCCTCGGCGGGCCGAACTGGACCCAGCTGCCCATCAACCGCCCGCACGCCCCGGTCAACGACATGCTGCGTGACGGCTTCCACCAGAGCGCCGTGCATCGCGGCGTGGCCCCGTACCGGCCCAACTCGCTCGACGGCGGCCTGCCGTACGAGACCCCCGCGGACGGCCACGCGTTCATCGACCACCCGGAGCCGCTGCCGGCGTCGGTGAAGGAGCGCGCGCACGCCGCGTCCTTCGACGACCACTTCTCGCAGGCGCGCCTGTTCTTCCTCTCCCTCTCCGAGGTGGAGCGTGAGCACCTGGCGCAGGCGTACACGTTCGAGCTCGGCAAGTGCTACGAGGAGACGATCCGCGTGCGCCAGTTGCGCAACCTGGCCGCGATCGACCCGCGCCTGGCGCAGGTGGTGGCCGAGGGCCTGGGCCTGCCGGTGCCGGAGCCGGCGGAGACCCCCGCCGACGTGCAGCCCTCGCCCGCGCTGTCCCAGGTGGGCGGCACGTGGCCGCTCGACGGCCGTCAGGTGGGCCTTGTGGTGGGCCCGGAGGTGGACGAGGCCGTGCTGGCCGCGGCGGTGCAGGGCATCGACGACGCCGGCATGGTCCCGCTGGTCATCGCGCCGAAGGGCGGCCCGGTGGCCGGGGAGATCGTGGCCCAGCGGACCTACCTGACCGCGGCGTCGATCGAGCTGGACGCCGTGGTCGTGCTCGGCGCGGTCCCGCCGGCCGCCGACGCGAAGCACGGCCTGGACGCCAAGGCCGCCGCGGACGCGCCCGAGGGCGTGGACCCGCGCGTCGCCAAGGTGGTGCAGGAGGTCTGGCGTCAAGCGAAGGCCATCCTGGCCGTGGGCGAGGGCGCCGCGGTACTCGACGCGGTGAAGGTCGCCGGCACCCCGGGCGTGGAGGAGGCGACCGACGGGGCCGCCGTCGTCAGCCGACTGACGGAGCTGCTGCCCGCGCACCGCGTGTGGGAGCGTTTCCCAGCCACCGGCCGCCTGGCCGACTGACCGAGCGCCCCGGGCGCTTCGAACGTTGAGATAGGGGCTATCTCACGTTCGAAAGCGCCCATTCGCCCTCTTTCACGTTCGAAAGTGCGCGCGAGGGTGGGCTCGGGGTGGGGCGGCTGGCCGGGTCAGTCCTCGATGAGGTCGCGGACCTGGACCACCTGGTCGCGGCCCGGGCCCACGCCGATCGCGGAGATCCGGCACCCGGAGAGCTTCTCGAGGGCCTCCACGTAGCGCTGGGCGTTCAGCGGCAGATCCGTGAATGCGCGGGCGCCGGAGATGTCCTCGGTCCACCCGTCGAAGTGCTCGTAGACCGGCTTCGCGTGGTGGAACTCGGTCTGGGTCATGGGCATGCGGTCGTGGCGGACGCCGTCCACGTCATAGGCCACGCAGACCGGGATCCGCTCGATGCCGGTGAGCACGTCCAGCTTGGTCAGGAAGTAGTCCGTGAACCCGTTGATCCGGGCGGCGTAGTGGGCCATGACGGCGTCGTACCAGCCGGTGCGGCGCGGGCGGCCGGTGTTCACGCCGAACTCGCCGCCGGTAGTGCGCAGCTGCTCGCCCATCTCGTCGAACAGCTCCGTGGGGAACGGGCCGGAGCCCACGCGGGTGGTGTAGGCCTTCACGATGCCGATGGTGCGGGAGAAGCGGGTCGGGCCGATGCCCGCACCCACCGAGGCGCCGCCGGCGGTCGGGTTGGACGAGGTGACGAACGGGTAGGTGCCGTGATCCACGTCCAGGTAGGTGGCCTGGCCGCCCTCCATCAGCACGACCTTCCCCTCGTCCAGGGCGTCGTTGAGCAGGTTCACGGAGTCCACGACCATCGGCTTCAGCCGGTCCGCGTAGGACAGGAAGTACTCGACGATCTCGTCCACGGTGACGGCGCGGCGGTTGTAGAGCTTCACCAGCAGCTCGTTCTTCTGCCGCAGGGCGCCCTCGATCTTCTGGCGGAGGATCGACTCGTCGAAGATGTCCTGCACCCGGATGCCGAGGCGGGCCACCTTGTCCATGTACGTGGGGCCGATGCCGCGGCCGGTGGTGCCGATGGCACGCTTGCCGAGGAACCGCTCGGTGACCTTGTCCATGGTCTGGTGGTACGGGGCCACCAGGTGCGCGTTGGCCGAGATCTTGAGGTTCGCGCAGGAGTGCCCGCGGGCCTCGAGCCCGTCGATCTCCTCGAAGAGCGCCTCGAGGTTGATCACCACGCCGTTGCCGATCACCGGGGTGGCGTTCGGGGAGAGGATGCCGGCCGGAAGGAGCTTCAGCTCGAACTTCTCGCCGTTCACCACCACGGTGTGACCGGCGTTGTTGCCGCCGTTGGGCTTGACCACGTAGTCCACGCGGCCTCCGAGCAGGTCGGTGGCCTTGCCCTTGCCCTCGTCGCCCCACTGGGCGCCGACGATCGCGATCGCTGGCATGTCTATCTCTCCTCAGGGCCCCACCGCTGCCGCGCACGGGGCCCGAACATGGAAAACGCTCCGTGCAATGCGCAGGGAGCTCTTGCACAGAGAGTCTACCAGCGTGATGAAGGCCACAGGCTCTGTGTGTCAGCCCTCCTTGGGGGTGTGGTCTCCCAGGTGCTCCGCACGCTCACGGGACTCCTGGACGAACGGCATCACGGTGGAGCCGTCCCCGAAGGAGTCGTCCGCGATCACGCGCGGCGAGCGCCGGCGCAGCCAGCCGAAGGCCCACTGCAGGCCGAGCAGCACGGCGAGCGTGAGGATCGCCTGGGCCAGCGGGACGTCCACGGCCGTCAGCGTGCGCTCGCGCCTCCCAACGGCAGGCCCGCCCTGTGACCGCCCACAGCCGCTCCCTATGCTGGGCTCCATGAATGCGACGCCGACGGGAGCGCAGCCCGATCCACACGGACCCCCTGACCCCGGCCTGTCCCGGGAGCACGCCTACCCGGCGCCGCCACTGAAGGGCCCCTCGGCCGGGATCTGGCGGACGAAGCTCATCTGGCTGCTGGTGCTCGCCTTCGCCGCACTGCCCCTGCTGGTGATCACCCTGCGCTTGGTCGGCAACCTGGGCGGCTGGATCATGGTCATCTACTTGATCTACGGCGGCCTGCTGCAGTTCCTGGGCGGTCTGGCGGTGAGCCTGTCCCTGCTCATGCTCCCCCGCGTGAACTCGCCGCACGAACGCCGCTCAGGCGTCCGCCCGGGGCGCGCCCTGAGCGCCCTCCTGGCGGGGTGCTGGCTCACCGGGCTCGTCGGCATGGCGATCATCCCGGACTACGGCGACGCCCCCGGCTCCGAGGCCGTCCTGCCCCTGGCGGTGCAGCTGTGGGGGGACAACCTCGCCGCGGAGATCACCTCGTACGGCGGCATGCTGCTGCTGGGCGTCTCCGCGCTGTGCGGGATCGCGGCGGTCCTCGTCTGCCTGGTCCGGGGGCTGCGCGCCGGCGCCGGTCCCGCACCGCGGGATCCCGTCTCGCACGACCTCGCCCCGCACCCCGGTGCAGGTGCGTCCCGTCCCGGATCCGACGGCCTCCGGTAAGCACCCCCGTTCCGGCGCCGCCGGGGAACCGCCGGTGGGCCACGACCGCCGGAGCGGCCTCATCCTGGCCCTCCTCGCATTCGGGGCGCTGTCCCTGGTCGCGGTGGCACTGCGCGCGGTACTCGTCGGCGCAGACGTGATCTCGCTCCTCTACAGCCTCACCCTCGGACCGATCCAGGCGGCGGGCGGCCGTCGTCGGGATTCCAGGGCGACCGCCCCTCCCCCGCCGTTCCACGCCCGACCGCGGCTGCCGGCCGCCCCCCTCGGTTAGGGTGACGTGCGTCACCACAGATCCCCAGGGGTCCACATCGCACACACAGGAGGTCGCCGCCCCATGCCCACGTCGTCACCCGCACGCCCCGACGCGCACACCCCCGCCGAGGGGAACGTCTTCTCCCGGGCCATGCGCCCGGTCAACACCGTGGTGGAACGGTTCATCCCCTCCTCCCTGATGTTCACGATCGTGCTCACCTTCATCGTGGCCGTCCTCTGCCTGGTGCTCACCCCCGCCGGGCCGCTGGAGGTCCTCGACGGCTGGGGCGAGGGCCTGGCGGGCCTGCTGGCGTTCATGACCCAGATGGCCCTCGTGCTGCTGCTCGGCCACGTCCTGGCGAACACCGGCCCGGTCCGGCGGCTGCTGTCCTGGCTCGCCGGCATCCCACGGACCGCCCTGCAGTCCTACCTGTTCGTGTTCACCGTGGCCGCCGGCGCCTCGCTGATCACCTGGGGCCTGGGACTGGTGGTCGGCGCCCTGATGGCCAAGGAGGTGGCGGCGCGCGGACGGGAGCGCGGCGTGCCGCTTCACTTCCCGATGCTGGTGGCCTCCGGCTTCGCCGGCTTCGTGGTGTGGCACATGGGCTACTCGGCCTCCGGCCCGCTCACCGCCGCCACCGAAGGCTCTTTCCTCACCGAGTCCCTGGGCGGTCAGACGATCCCGATCACCGAGACCGTGTTCTCGTCCTGGAACATGCTGGCGGCCCTGGCCACGGTGGTAGTGGTCGGGCTGACCCTGTTCCTGATCGCCCCACGCGGCGCGGATCGGATCATCGAGCTGCCCGCGCAGAAGGCGGAGAAGGAGGAGGTCGGCGCCGCACCGCTGGAGACCCCGGCGGACCGGCTGGACGCCTCCCGCATCCCCACCCTGCTGGTGGGCCTGGCCCTGGCCGTGTACCTGGTCCGCTACTTCGTGCTCGGCGGGACGCTGACCCTGGACATCGTGAACTGGTCCTTCCTGGCCGCGATCCTGCTGCTCGTGCGCTCCGCCCACGAGCTGATCGAGCTGACCGCCCAGGCTGCCTCCAACGTGGGCGAGATCCTGCTGCAGTTCCCGCTGTACGCCGGCATCCTCGGCATGATGACCGCCACCGGCCTGATCGCCGTGCTCTCGGACGCCCTGGTCTCCGTCTCCAACCCGGTGACCTTCGGCCTGTTCGCGTTCCTCGCCGGCGGCCTGGTGAACTTCTTCGTCCCCTCCGGCGGCGGGCAGTTCGCCGTGCAGGGCCCGATCATGCTCTCGGCCGGCGCGGAGCTGGGCGTGGACCCGGCCATGACCATCATGGCCGTCTCCTACGGCGACCAGTGGACCAACATGATCCAGCCGTTCTGGGCCATCCCGCTGCTGGCGATCGCCGGGCTGAAGATGCGCGACATCCTCGGCTACACCACCGTGGTGCTGATCGCCTCCGGCCTGGTGTTCGGGGCCACGCTGGTGCTGGTCTCCCTCTGAGCGGCCCTCCGGCCCGGTGCACGACGACGGCCCCCGCCCCTGCCGTTCCCTCCCCGTCCCCACCCCGGCCGTGGGGGCCCCGGTGGGGCCGGGGGCCGGGCGAGAGACGACTGGGCTCAGGACTCGTCCCCGGCGACCT
>NZ_JBNFOB010000014.1:0-20459 GCF_057364565.1 Micrococcus sp. LASM2_SD2
CGACCCACGGCGGGGTGCGCGGCCGTCGGCGACGCGGAGGACGGGCGACGGGAGGGTCGAGTCGCCCATGGCGTCGCGGCCGCGGCGGACCGATGTTCGGGTCCGGCTCGCCGACCACGGCGTGGTCCTTGCCCTCGTACTCGTACTGGGACAGGAAGTAGCGCATGGCGTTGAGGCGGGCGCGCTTCTTGTCGTTGGAGCGCACGGAGATCCAGGGGGCGTGGTCCGTGTCCGTATGGCGGAACATGGCCTCCTTGGCCTCCGTGTACGCCTCCCAGCGGTCCAGGGACTCCAGGTCCATCGGGGACAGCTTCCACTGGCGGACCGGGTCGATCTGACGGATCGCGAAGCGGGTGCGCTGCTCGGTCTGGGTCACAGAGAACCAGAACTTGGTCAGATGGATGCCCTCGTCCACGAGCATCTTCTCGAAGGTCGGGGTCTGGCGCATGAAGGTCTCGTACTGCTCGTCCGTGGAGAAGCCCATGACGCGCTCCACACCGGCACGGTTGTACCAGGAGCGGTCGAACAGGACGATCTCGCCCTCGGTCGGGAAGTGGTTGATGTAGCGCTGGTAGTACCACTGGCCCTGCTCGCGGTCCGAGGGCTTGTTCAGCGCGACCACGCGGGCCGTGCGCGGGTTCAGGTGCTCGGTGAAGCGCTTGATGGTGCCGCCCTTGCCGGCGGCGTCACGGCCTTCGAAGACCACGATGAAGCGCTGGCCGGTGTCCTCGCCCCAGTACTGCAGCTTCAGCAGCTCGATCTGGAGGCGGTACTTCTCGATCTCGTACTCCTCACGGGACATCCGCTCCTCGTACGGATAGTCCTCCTTCCACGTCTCCACGGCCCTGCCCTGCGGATCGATGAGGTCCGGGTCGTTGGTGTGGCCGTCGGTGACGGTGTAGCCGCCCTCGCGGAGCTTGTCGATGAACGAGCGGAGGTTCTCGCGGGGGGCGTCAGGGGTGAGCAGCTGCACGGGCATCGTCCTCTTTCCTTCTCGCGGGCGCGCCCCCACAGGGCCGGCGGCCCACGACGGGCGGGACGACGGACCCACGGGACGGGTCTTGCCTCCATTATGGTCGGCACGCCGCGCCCCTGCCGGGTCTGCGGCGCGCCGTGAAGTGAACAGACGGTGAACGGTCATCGGTCGCGGCCCATGCCTCCAGGATGCGTGGGACGGGGCGGGACCCGTCCGGCACCGTCCCCTTCCGTGGCTGCCCCGACCGGGGCGCGGGGCCGTGTGGTTGGCTGGTGGCCATGCCCACCCCCGACTTCATC
The DNA here is from genome assembly GCF_057364565.1 of Micrococcus sp. LASM2_SD2. Lineage (NCBI taxonomy): Bacteria > Bacillati > Actinomycetota > Actinomycetes > Micrococcales > Micrococcaceae > Micrococcus > Micrococcus sp. LASM2_SD2. Next base: position 1,276 of record NZ_JBNFOB010000014.1, read on the forward strand.
CTGTCCCTGCGCGAGAGGATCGGCCACGCCCCGCTGTGGCTGCCCGGCGTGAAGGCGGTCGTGCTGCGCGCCAACGACGCCGAGGTCCTCCTGGTGCGCAGGGCGGACAACGGCCGCTGGACCCTCCCCGCCGGGATCCTGGAGCCCGGCGAAGAGCCCGCGGACACCGCCGTCCGCGAGGTGCGGGAGGAGACCGGCGTGAAGGCCGACCCCCGCCGGCTCGCGGGGGTGGCCACCACCGCGGAGACGACCTCACCCAACGGCGACCGGCCGTACCTGGACGTGATCATGGTCCTCGACGCCGTGGCCGGGCGGCCCCGGGTCAACGACGACGAGAACCTCGAGGTCGGCTGGTTCCCCATGGACGCGACACCCGAGCTGCCGCCCCTGCACCGCCGGGCCCTGACGTGGGCCCTGGCCGGCGGTGCAGGACGGTTCGTGGCCGATGGGGAGGTCCGCGGCGGCTGAGGGCCCCGGATGCCGGCGGGCGCAGCCGTGCCGGACGGCCCCACCGCGCAGACGCGCAGCAGTCCATTCGGTACGCTGACTGGATGGCCGCTCCCACCCGCTCTGCCGCGACGGTGCACGCGAGGGACCGCCGGCCGCCTCACGACACACTCGCCGCCGTGCAGAGGTGCAGGGGCTGCGCGCGGTGGCCGTCATGCTCGTGGTGCTCTACCACGTGTTCACCGATCGGGTCTCCGACGGCGTGGACGTCTTCCTCTTCATCTCCGCGTTCTTCCTCACCGGCGGACTCCTGCGCCGCCTCGAGGCCGGTGAACGCCTCCACCTGCTCAGCCGATGGTCGAGGACGGCCCACCGGCTGATCCCGCTCGCAGGGCTGACCGTCGCCGCGACCTACGGCCTGATGGCGGTCTTCTACTCCCCCGCGCAGAACGCCACGTGGAGACTCGACGGCCTGGCGTCCGTCACGTACTGGGAGAACTGGCTGCTGGCCTCCCGGGCCGTCGACTACTACGCCACCGACGGGAGCACGGCCTCTCCGTTCCAGCACTTCTGGTCGCTCTCCGTGCAAGGACAGGTCTTCCTCCTCTGGCCGGTCCTGTTCGCTGCGGCCGCCGCGGTCGTCCGCCGCACGCCACTGCGTCCCGCGCCGGTCGTCACCGCGATGTTCAGTGCCGTCTTCGTCGCCTCCTTCACGTGGTCCGTGGTCAGCACCGCAGCTCGTCAGGAGTTCGCCTACTTCGACACCTCTGCACGGCTCTGGGAGTTCGCGCTCGCCTCACTGGTCGCCATCGCGGCCGAACGCCTCCGACCGGGCCCCCGGACCTCCCTGGCGCTCGGCTGGGTCGGCGTGGTCGGCCTGGTCGCGGTGGGTCTCGTCGTCGATGTCCAAGGCGCGTTTCCCGGCTGGATCGCGCTGTGGCCGCTGGCATCCGCCGCCTGCATCATGGTGGCCGGTCCCACGCGAAGTCGGTTCGGCGTCGACACCTGGCTCTCGGCCCGTCCGCTCACCGGCCTCGGGGATTCGGCCTACGCGCTCTACCTGGTGCACTGGCCGCTGCTGACGACGTGGCTCGTGGCGACCGGACTACCTCGGGCAGGAGCAGCAGACGGCCTCGTCGTCGTCATCCTGTCGATCGTCCTCGCCGTGTTCCTCACCCGCGGGGTGGACAGGCCCTTGAACAGGTGGGGTGACCGCACGGGCCATCAGGCGGCGACGGCCGCACTGACCGCCGGGGTGATCGTGTCCATCGTCGCGGCGGCAGGGCTCTGGCACGTCGCAGACCGTGCCCGGATGCAGTCCTTGCGGGAGGGCCAGGAGAACACCCACCCCGGAGCAGCGGTGCTCGATCCCGGCCACGAGGCACGGCCCGTCCCCGATGCTCCACCCCTTCCCCTGATCTCAGGGGACTACCCGCGGCCGGACTACCTGGCGTCCTGCCCCGGGGACCTCGAGCTTCGCCAGGGCGTCCAGGACCTCTGCCGCGTCGTCTACGCTCCGGAGGAGTCCCAGGGCATCGTCCTCCTGCTGGGCAACAGCCATGTGATGCAGTGGACGCCCGCCGCTGAGGCGTTCGCACGAGAACATGACCTGACACTCATGAGCTTCGTCCGCGGCGGCTGCATGCTCGGCTCCACAGAGGAACAGGTCGTCCCCTACCGCGTATGCCGAGAGTTCGCCGCGGAGGTGGGGAACGTCGTGGACCACGTCGACCCGGATGTGGTTGTCCGGCAGAGCACGGTGACCGCCTTCGACGGGTCGGAACGGCAGCTGGAGGGGACCCGCGCCTGGATCCGCCGGTTCTCCGCGGACGGGCGCCACGTCCTCGCGCTCAGGGACAACCCTCGCTTCCGCGAGGCCCTGCCCGTCTGTGCTGAACGCCTCGGTGCCGCCGCAGCCGAATGCGAGGTCCCCTACCCCCAGGACGTCGACCGGGCTGGACCGTTCGGTCGCCTGGAAGCGGCGGTCCCGCGTGTCGCCGAGCTCGACATGAACGACCTGGTCTGCCCGGACCGGATCTGCAGACCGGTGGTCGGGAACTTGTTCGTGTACTGGGACGACGGACACATCACCCCTGACTACGTGCGCAGTCTGGCGCCGGCCTTCACAGAAAGGACCACGCGGAAGCTGGCCGCCGCAGGATTCGACCTCTGACCGCGGCCGACTCAGAACAGGTTGACGAGTGCGACGTAGGCGGCCGTGCCCGCACCGATGGACAGCAGGGTGCGGCGGCCGGCGGCCAGGTGGACGACGACGGTCACCGCCGCAGCGATCGACGCGTAGGCGAGGCGCCGCAGGTCCACCGGCTCGCCCGGCGACAGGGCCGCGGAGTCCAGCAGCATGACCAGGGCGAGCACCGTGAGGATGCCCGCAGGCATCCACACGGCCAGCCGGCGCACCAGCAGGGACGCGCGCAGCGGCTTCAGCAGGGCGAACGGCAGTGCACGCAGGCAGAAGGTCACCGCACCGGCGACGAGCGCGACGGCGAGGATGTAGCCGGCGGAGACGGTCATCGGCGCCCTCCCCCGGTGGCCTCCGCACCGTTCGTGGCGCCGGCTCCCTCCACCACCGGAACGGCCCCGGTCACCGGGTCCTCCTCCGGCAGCCCGAGGGACCGGCGGCCGCGGGAGGCCAGGTGGGCCATCACCAGGAAGAGCACGTAGACGGCGAAGGCGACCACGAGCATCTCGTCCGGGGCCACGGCGAGCGCGACCGCCACGGCGGCGGCCGCCATGAGCACCAGCGGCACCTGCCTCCGCGTCCGGGCCGCGTCCAGGGCCAGGACGATGAACAGGGCGGTGAGGGCGAACTCCAGGCCCTCGATCGGAGCCGGGAGCAGACTGCCGGCGGCCACGCCCACGATGCCGCCGAGCACCCAGTAGGCCTGGAGGGCGACCTGCATGGCCAGCAGGCGCGGACCGGTCCAGCCCGTGCGGTGCGTGGTGGCGATCGCGTAGGCCTCGTCGATCAGCGCACCCATGGAGTAGACGCGTGCGGGCCGGGAACGCACCGCACGCAGCGGGAAGCTGAACGCGTAGAAGACGTGACGGAAGTTCACCAGGAACACGGTCACCGCGACCGTCACCAACGGGGTGCCCGCCACGATGAGCGAGACCAGCAGCAGCTCCACGGAGCCGGCGAACACCACCGTGGACAGCAGCGGTGCGGTCCACCAGGGCAGAGACGCCTGCGCCACGAGCAGGCCGAAGGCCAGACCGAGCGGGAACAGGCCCAGCCCCGCCGCCGAGGACAGGGCGAGGCCGCGGCGGACCTCGGCGCGGGTCGACGCGGTGGCGGCGGTGACGGTGGACTCGGTGCTCATGACGAGACCAGGGTGCCACTTGCACCGGCCCCGCGGAGCGATGGTGGACCCAGAGGGACTCGAACCCCCGACCCTCTCGGTGTAAACGAGATGCTCTAGCCGACTGAGCTATGGGTCCTGGAACGGCGCCATCCTACCGGCGTCTGAAGGTCAGCCGCGTTCCGGGTCGGCCGCGCCGGAGGGACATGCCTTGAGCAGCCCCGCCGTCAGCGCCTCGTGCGCGGCGCGGCTGCGGGGCTGGCCCGCCTCCGCCTCGACGCGCCCGACCTCGCTGCCCCCGGCGTCCAGCAGGACGGAGATCCTGCGGGCCCGGCCCGTCTCCGCGTCGAACGCGTCGAAGCCGCGGGCGGCCGCGCCGTGCGGCCAGAAGTCGGAGAGCAGCGTCAGCGGCTCGGGGAGCCCCAGGTCCTCGGCGACGCGTCGCAGGACGGGGGCGGAGTCGCAGGCGACGACCCGCACGGCCACGTGGTCGTCGGTCCAGCGCTCGGCGAGCTCGCCGAGCCAGGCCAGCTCACCGGTGCACACGGGCGTGAAGGCGCCCGGCAGGAAGGCGAGCCACACCCCCACCGGGCGTGCGCCCTCGTCGGGACCGGCGGTGGGTGCGAGCCCCGGATCCGCCAGCGGGGGGAAGGACCAGGACTGGCCGTGGGAGTCCCGCAGGGCGGGCCGGTCAGCCACCGCGCTTCTGCACGAGCTTCACGGCCGCCCAGTCCTCGGACACGCCGGCGCCGGTGGTGGCGTGCAGACCGGCCGTCGTGGCCGCCTCCTGCACGTCCGCGGGCTCCACGTGGCCGTCCCTGCCCTTGCGCGGGGTCATCACCCAGACCGGCCCCTCCTCCAGGGACGCCTGCGCGTCCACGAGGGTGTCCGCGAGGTCCGTCGCGTCGCCGTCGTCGGCGCGCCACCACAGCAGCACGGCGTCCACCGGCTCCTGGTCCTCCTCCGGCTGCAGCTCGGTGCCGAGCGCCGCCTCGAGGCGTTCGCGCAGCCCGTGGTCCACGTCCTCGTCATAGCAGAACTCGTGGACGTACTGTCCGGCGGTCAGGCCCAGCTCGTCCAGCAGGGCATGGGAAGCGTCGGTCGCGGTGGACCCGGCGTCCATAGTCGTACAGACCTCCTCGGTTGACGGCGGCGGCACCGGTCTCACGGCGACCGCCCGATCGGGTGATGGTCCCCACCATACGCGTCCGGGAGCGGAACGGACCTTCCCTCTGTGCAGGCGGGCGCGGGTAGGCTGTCCAGCGGACCACCTCATCAAACGGGGGCGGCCGCGTACCCCGCGGCCCGAGGCGGTCGCCGCACGGCGTCCGCGATCCCCCTCCCAGACCCCGCGGAGGCACCCCTCCGCCCAGCCAGAGGAGGCAGCTTGAGCGCAGCCGAAGAGAGCTCCCGCATCCTGAGCGGACTGACGAACAACTTCCCGGACAAGGATCCGCAGGAGACCGCGGAGTGGATCGAGTCCTTCGACGGGCTCGTGGAGGAGCGCGGCACCGAGCGGGCGCAGTACATCATGCGCTCCCTGCTCCAGCGCGCCGGCATGAAGTCCGTGGGCGTGCCGATGGTGACCACCACGGACTACGTGAACACCATCCCCGCGGACCAAGAGCCGGAGTTCCCGGGCGACGAGGAGCTGGAGCGCCGCTACCGCAACTACCTGCGCTGGAACGCGGCCGTGATGGTGCAGCGCGCCCAGCGTGAGGGCATCGGCGTGGGCGGGCACATCTCCTCCTACGCCGGCCAGGCGACGCTGTACGAGGTGGGCTACAACCACTTCTTCCGCGGCCAGGACCATCCCGGCGGCGGCGACCAGGTCTTCTTCCAGGGCCACTCCTCCCCCGGCAACTACGCGCGCGCCTTCCTCGAGGGACGTCTGACCGAGGAGGATCTGGACGGCTTCCGCCAGGAGAAGTCCAAGAAGGGCCACGCCCTGTCCTCCTACCCGCACCCGCGCATGATGCCGGAGTTCTGGCAGTTCCCCACCGTGTCCATGGGCCTGGGCCCGATGAACGCGATCTTCCAGGCGCAGTACAACCGGTACCTGCAGGACCACGGCATCAAGGACACCTCGGACCAGCACGTCTGGGCGTTCCTCGGCGACGGCGAGATGGACGAGCCCGAGTCCCGCGGCCAGCTGCACATCGCCGCCAACAACAACCTGGACAACCTGACCTTCGTGGTGAACTGCAACCTGCAGCGCCTCGACGGCCCGGTCCGCGGCAACGGCAAGATTGTCCAGGAGCTGGAGTCCTACTTCCGCGGCGCCGGATGGAACGTCATCAAGGTGCTGTGGGGCCGTGAGTGGGACCCGCTGCTGGAGAAGGACGACACGGGCGAGCTCGTGCGCGTCATGAACGAGACCGTCGACGGCGACTACCAGACCTACAAGGCGGAGAACGGCGCATTCGTGCGCGAGCACTTCTTCGGCCAGTCCTCCGTGACCAAGGAGCTCGTGGCGGACATGTCCGACGACGAGATCTGGGGCCTCAAGCGCGGCGGCCACGACTACCGCAAGGTGTACGCGGCCTACAAGGCGGCCGTGGAGCACAAGGGCCAGCCGACCGTCATCCTGGCGCACACCATCAAGGGCTACGGCCTCGGCAAGTCCTTCGAGGGCCGCAACGCCACGCACCAGATGAAGAAGCTGACCGTGGACGACTTCAAGTCGTTCCGCGACCGCCACCGCATCCCGGTGTCCGACGAGGTCATCGAGGGCGACCCACACAACATCCCGTACTACCACCCGGGCGAGGACGCCCCGGAGATCAAGTACATGATGGAGCGCCGCAAGGCCCTCGGCGGCGCCGTCCCGGAGCGCCGCAGCTCGTACCACACCATCCCGGTCCCGGACGAGTCCGCCTACAAGCAGGCGCGCAAGGGCTCCGGCAAGCAGGAGGCCGCCACCACCATGGCGTTCGTCCGCCTGCTCAAAGACCTGATGCGGGACAAGAACCTGGGCTCGCGCCTCGTGCCGATCATCCCGGACGAGGCCCGCACCTTCGGCATGGACTCGTTCTTCCCCACATCGAAGATCTACAACACCAAGGGTCAGAACTACCTCGCGGTGGACCGCGACCTGTTCCTCTCCTACAAGGAGTCCGCACAGGGCAAGCTGTTCCACGTGGGCATCAACGAGGACGGCGCCACGGCCGCGTTCAACGCGATCGGCACCTCCTACTCCACCCACGGCGAGCCGATGATCCCGGTGTACATCTTCTACTCGATGTTCGGGTTCCAGCGCACCGCGGACAACATCTGGGCCGGTGCGGACCAGCTGGCCCGCGGCTTCATGATCGGTGCCACCGCCGGCCGCACCACGCTGACCGGCGAGGGCACCCAGCACATGGACGGCCACTCGCCGGTGCTCGCCGGCACCAACCCAGCGGTCAAGCACTACGACCCGGCCTACGGGTACGAGATCGCGCACATCGTCCGCCAGGGCCTGGAGGACATGTACGGCGACCACGACCGCGGCGAGGACGTCCGCAACGTCATCTACTACCTCACGGTCTACAACGAGCCGATCGTGCACCCGGCCGAGCCCGAGGGCCTGGACGTGGAGGGCCTGCTCAAGGGCATGTACCTCCTCTCCGAGGGCGAGGCCGACGGCCCGAAGGTCCAGCTCATGGGCTCGGGCGTGTCCGTGCCGTGGGCCGTGGAGGCGCAGAGGATCCTCGCGGAGGACTGGGGCGTGTCCGCGGACGTCTGGTCCGTGACCAGCTGGAACGAGCTGTACCGGGACGCGGCCGCCGCCGAGAAGGACATGCTGCGCTCCGGCGAGGATCGCATCCCGTACATCGCCCGCAAGCTGGCGGACGCGGAGGGTCCGATCGTGGCGTCCACGGACTACACGACCTCCCTGCCGAACCAGGTGCGCCCGTTCGTGAAACAGGACATGGCGGTGCTCGGTGCCGACGAGTTCGGCTTCGCGGACACCCGTTCGGCCGCCCGCCGCTACTTCCTGATCGACGCCCACTCGATGGTTGTCCGCGCCCTCCAGATGCTGGAGAAGGACGGCTCCGTGGAGGCCGGCACCGCCGCGAAGGCGCACGAGAAGTACAGGCTGGACGACGTGAACGCCGGCACCACCGGCAACGCCGGCGGCGACGCCTGACCCGCACCGGACGGGGCCGACGCCCCGCCTCCCGACGACGGACCCCCGCCTTCCACGCGAAGGCGGGGTCCGTCGTCTCACGCTCCCCCGCCCTGCCTGCGGCGGACCGCGACGCACGGCGCCGGCTGTAGGGAACGTACAAAGTCCCCGCTAGGATCGGGCGCATGCCCGAGTCCCGTCCTCCCGCCGGCCCCCGCCCGATCTCGGCCGAGACGCTGGCACGGCTGCGTTCGCATCTGGGCGAGCTGAACACCGCGATCCTGCAGCGGGTGGACGCCGCCCTGCCCTGGTATCGGAGGCTGACGCCGGACGAGCGCAGCCATCTCGGCCTGGTGGCGCACCGCGGCCTCAACGGGTTCGTGCAGTGGTTCCAGCAGCCCGGTGTCACCAGCGGCCATGTCCTCGCCGACGTGTTCGGCGAGGCCCCCACGGAGCTGACCCGCTCGATCTCGCTGCAGCGGGCCCTGCAGCTGATCCGGACGATCGTGGAGGCCGTGGAGACGGTGGTGCCCGAGATCGTCCAGGACCGCGACCAGGCGGCGGTGCGCGAGTCGATGCTCCGCTACTCCCGCGAGGTCGCCTTCGCGTTGGCGGACGTCTACGCCCGCGCCGCCGAGACCCGCGGGGCCATGGACTCCCGGCTCGAGGCCGTGCTGCTGGACGCCGTGCTCCGCGGCCAGGACGCGGACGAGATCCGCCACCGCGCCACCGCCATCGGCTGGCGCGGGGAGCACCATGTGCTGGTCATGGCCGGCGGAGCTCCCGGCCCGGACAAGCCCTCCTACGTCAGCCAGCTGCGCCGCGCCGCGGCCCGGCACAAGTGCGACGTGCTCATCGGCGTGCAGTCCGAGCGGCTCGTGGTGGTGGTCGGCTCCGTCGACGACTCCGCCGCGGTGGCCGCCTCCCTGGCCCCGTGGTTCGCGGACGGTCCCGTCATCGTCGGACCCACCGTGGATACCCTGACCGAGGCCCACGTGTCCGCCCGGCACGTGTTCGCCTCCCTGTCCGCCGCGGCGCCATCCGCGGGCGCCCCGCCCCACGCCCACGCACGAGCTGCTCCCGGAACGGGCCCTGATGGGGGACCCGACCGCCCGGGAGGCGCTGATCCACGGGGTGTACCGTCCGCTCGTCGACGCGGGGCCGTCCCTGTTGGAGACCGTCGACACGTACGGGCTGCTCGGACACTCGCTCGAGGCCACCGCACGGGAGCTCTACATCCACACCAACACCGTGCGCTACCGGCTGCGCCGGGTCAGCGAGCTGACCGGCTGGGACCCGCTCGTGCCCCGTGACGCCTATGTGCTGCACACCGCCATCACCGTCGGCCGGCTCGCCGAGCAGGAGTCGGTCCACGGCGGGGACCGTGCACCCGCCGAACGGGACCGCTGAGTCCACTCTGCGAGACGGTTTGTAGGAAACCTCCAAACGGACCCGGAAGGGTTCGTGACCGCCGTGCCGCCCGCACGGGGGCTCCACCTGGAAGAGTGGTTTCCATGCTTGCGATCGTGTGCCCCGGACAGGGATCCCAGACGCCCGGCTTCCTCGCCCCCTGGCTCGAGCTGGACGGCGCCGCCGACCTGCTCGGGCGCCTCTCCGAGACCGCCGGGATGGACCTGGCCGAGCACGGCACCGCCTCGGACGAGGAGACGATCAAGGACACGGCCGTAGCCCAGCGTCTCATCGTGGCGGCAGGCCTCGTGTCCGCCCGGGCGCTCGACCTGGACGCCGTGGGCGGGGAGCAGGTCCTGATGGCCGGCCACTCCGTCGGCGAGATCACCGCCGCCGCACTGGCCGGCGTGCTGACCGCCGAGGAGGCCGCCGCCCTGGTGAAGGTCCGCGCAGACGGCATGGCCGAGCGGCCGCCGCCACCCCCACCGGCATGGCCGCCGTGGTGGGCGGGGACCAGGAGGAGGTCCTGGCCGCGATCGAGCGCCACGGCCTCGCGCCCGCGAACGTCAACGGTGCCGGCCAGACGGTGGCCGCCGGCACGGCGGAGCAGCTCGCGGCCCTCGGCGAGGACGCCCCCGCCAAGGCCCGCGTCATCCCCCTGAAGGTGGCCGGCGCGTTCCACACCGAGTTCATGGCCTCGGCCGTCCCCGCGCTCACCGAGCACGTCGCCGGGCTCTCCCCTGCCGATCCGCGCGTGGCCCTGTTGTCCAACCGGGACGGCGAGGCGGTCTCGTCCGGCGCCGAGGCGCTGGACCGCATCGTCGGCCAGGTCACCCGCCCGGTCCGCTGGGACCTGTGCATGGAGGCCATGGCGGCCCGCGGCGTCACCGGCGTCCTCGAGGTGCTGCCCGGAGGCACCCTGACCGGCCTCGCCAAGCGCGGCCTGCGCGGCACGAAGGTGTGCGCGCTCAAGACCCCCGACGACCTCTCCACGGCCGCCGAGTTCATCGCCGAGCACACCGCCTGAGCAGGCCGGAGCGCTCGCCCTACGGAGGGAAGCACCACGTGACCGTCACCCTGAACCAGTCCACGCCCGTCGCCGGTAGCCGCATCACCGGCGTCGGCGCCTACCGCCCGGAGAACCTCGTCCCGAACCAGGACCTGGTGGGCCCCATCGACTCCTCGGACGAGTGGATCCGCCAGCGCACGGGCATCATCACCCGCCAGCGCGCCACGGCCGAGGAGACGGTGCCGCTCATGGCCGAGGCCGCGGCCCGCGAGGCGCTGGAGGCCGCCGGACTGACCGGTGCGGACCTGGGCGCCGTGGTGCTCGCCACCGTGTCCTTCCCCTACCAGACCCCCTCGGCCGCGGCCGTCCTGGCCGAGGCGCTCGGTGCCACCCCCGCCCCGGCGTTCGACGTCTCCGCCGCCTGCGCCGGCTACTGCTACGGCGTGGCCCAGGCCGACGCCCTCGTGCGCTCCGGCATGGCCCAGCACGTCCTCGTGGTCGGTGTGGAACGCCTTTCGGACCTCGTGGACCCCACCGACCGATCCATCTCCTTCCTGCTCGGCGACGCGCCGGCGCCGTGGTGGTCTCCGCCGCGGACGAGCCCGGCATCTCCCGCAGCGTGTGGGGCTCGGACGGCTCGCGCTGGGAGGCCATCCGCATGACCCACTCGCTGCTGGACATGAAGGCGTCCGTGGACCGTGCCGTGGAGGACGGGGACGTCGCCTGCCTCACCGGCGGCGAGCACATGAACTGGCCCACCCTCCGCCAGGACGGGCCCTCGGTGTTCCGCTGGGCCGTGTGGTCCATGGCCAAGGTCGCCCAGGAGGCCATGGAGGCCGCCGGCGTCCGGCCGGAGGACCTGGCCGCCTTCATCCCCCACCAGGCCAACATGCGCATCATCGACGAGTTCGCCAAGCAGCTGAAGCTGCCGGACTCGGTGGTGGTCGCCCGGGACATCGCGGACGCCGGCAACACGTCGGCCGCCTCCATCCCGCTGGCCATGCACAGGCTCCTGCAGGAGCGGCCGCAGCTCAGTGGCGGACTGGCCCTGCAGATCGGTTTCGGCGCCGGACTGGTCTACGGCGCCCAGGTCGTGCGTCTCCCCTGAGACGCCCGACACATGATTCACTGACCAACGTCACCATCCCCGAAGAGAACAAAGGAGACGCCACCATGGCTTCCAAGGAAGAGATCCTCGCCGGCCTGGCCGAGATCGTGAACGAGGAGACCGGTCTGGAGACCGAGGAGGTCCAGCCGGAGAAGTCCTTCACCGACGACCTGGACATCGACTCGATCTCGATGATGACCATCGTGGTCAACGCCGAGGAGAAGTTCGACGTGAAGATCCCGGACGAGGAGGTCAAGAACCTCAAGACCGTCCAGGACGCCGTCGACTACATCGAGGGCGCCCAGGCCTGAGCCTGACGCACGCCGCCCGCCGGCCACGGCGGCGGCACCACCGGCCGTGGCCGGGGACGGCACCGCGTCGTCCCCGGCCCGCCCCGGCCGCCGGGCCCCACGGAAGGTCCGCCACCCATCTGAGCGCCGCCGACGACGGCGCACCCGCCACACCGAGTCCGTCCGACGACGGCACCGACCTCGAGGGGACAGCAGAGACCATGACCCGCACCGCAGTGATCACCGGACTGGGCGCCACCACGCCGATCGGCGGCGACGTGCCCACCTTCTGGGCCAACGCGCTGGCCGGCACCCCGGGCGCCCGCACCCTCGAGCACGAGTGGGTCCAGCAGTACGACCTGCCCGTGACCTTCGCTGCCGAGCTCGCCGTGCCGACCTCCGACGTCCTCAAGAAGGTCGAGCTGAAGCGGCAGGACCCATCCATGCAGATGGCCACCGTGGCCGCCCGCGAGGCCTGGGCCGACGCCGGGCTCGGTGAGGACGCCGACATCGACCACGAGCGCTTCGCCATCGCCTTCGGCACCGGCATCGGCGGCGTCTGGACGCTGCTGGACGGCTGGGACACGTTGCGCGAGCGCGGCCCGCGCCGCGTGATGCCGATGACCGTGCCGATGCTCATGCCGAACGGCGCGGCCGGCGCCCTGTCCCTGGAGTTCGGCGCCCGCGGCGGCGCCCGCACGGTGGTCTCCGCCTGCGCCTCCGGCACCGAGTCCCTCGACCTCGCCCTGGAGATGATCCGCTCGGGCAAGGCGAACATCGTGATGACCGGGTCGACCGAGGCCGCCATCCACCCGATTCCGATCGCCGCGTTCTGCGCCATGCAGGCCATGTCCCGGCGCAACGACGACCCGCAGGCGGCGTCCCGTCCGTACGACGTGGACCGCGACGGCTTCGTGCTCGGAGAGGGCGCAGGCGTGATGATCGTCGAGTCCGAAGAGCACGCCAAGGCCCGTGGCGCCCGCATCTACGCGCGCCTGGCCGGCACCGGCGTCACCTCCGACTCCCACCACATCACCGCCCCGGAGCCGGAGGGCCTCGGTGCCACCCGCGCCATGCGCGCCGCGCTGGAGGACGCCGGCGTGGCTCCGGACCAGGTGTGCCACGTCAACGCGCACGCCACCTCCACCCCGGTCGGGGACAAGCCCGAGTACTACGCCATGCGTGCCGTGTTCGGCGACCATGTGGACCAGGTGAAGGTCTCCGCCACGAAGTCCCAGACCGGTCACCTGCTCGGCGCCTCCGGCGCGATCGAGTCCGTGCTCTCCGTGCTGGCCGTCCACCACGGCAAGGCGCCGGTCACCATCAACCTGGACCACCAGGACCCGGACATCCCGCTCAACGTGGTCACCGGTTCTCCGGCCGAGCTGCCCGAGGGCGAGCGCGCCGTCGTGAAAAACTCCTTCGGCTTCGGCGGACACAACGCCGTCGCCGTGTTCACCTCGTACTGAGCGTGACCCCGGCGCCGCAGACGGCGCCTGGAGACTCAGGGCCGGGAACGGAGACGAGATCCTCCGTACCCGGCCCTGAGTCGTGCGTGGACGGTCATGCGTGGACGGTCGACGCCCCTAAGGAGCAGACGGCGGGGCGGCTCACCAGGGGGTGTTGCGCGACTGGATCCTCATGATCAGGTCGCGGTCGTCCGGCTGGCGGCAGTTCTCCGCGACCTTGTTGCGCTGACGGTGCCCGCACGTGCCGCAGACATGGACGATCTGGAACCCCTTCTTCGGGTGGTAGTCGATCTGCTCGGCGGTCATGACGCCCAGACACGTGGAGGAACGATCCCCCGGGGTGACGTCCACGTGGACGGAGGCGAGGCAGAACGGGCAGTGGTTCCGGTAGGAGCCGTTGTTCAGCGGAAGCACGTGGCGTCCGCATGCGGCGCAGTCGAACTCCGTGTTCTCGGTGCTCCGGGACATGGGTGGGCTCCTTCGGACTGGGGACGTGCTGACAGCCTAGCCGGGGCACGACGACGGCCCCCGCCATCCGGTGCGGGGCGTCGGTCTGTGCTCGGCCGGGGCCGATGGGAGGGTCGGTCAGCCGACCTCCCGGAGCCAGCGGACGGGAGCACCCTCCACGGCCTGACGGAAGGGCTCGAGTTCCTCGTCCCAGGCCTCGCCGAGGGCGAGGGAGAGCTCGTGGAAGACGGCGGTGGGGTCGCCTGCACCCTGCTCGTAGGCATAGCGGATGCGGTCCTCGGACACCATGATGTTGCCGGTGACGTCCGTCGTGGCGTGGAAGATGCCCAGCTCGGGGGTGTGGGACCAGCGCGAGCCGTCGCAGCCGGCCGAGGCCTCCTCGGTGACCTCATAGCGCAGGTGGGCCCAGCCGCGCAGGGCAGAGGCCAGCGCCGCGCCGGTTCCCTGGACGGCGGTCCAGTGGAGCTCGGCGCGATAGTGTCCGGGCGCGGCAGGCTGCGCCGACCAGTCGACGCTGACATGGGTGCCCAGAGCAGAGCCCAGTGCCCACTCGACGTGCGGGCAGAGCGCTGCAGGAGCAGAGTGGATGTGGACCACTCCGCGGGTCTCGACGTGGGACATGGTTCCTCCGGATGCAGTGCGGTACGTCTTCCCCTACGACCACGCTGCTCTGACGCCCACAGGGGCCCGGCGGTGTTCCACGTTCTTCACTTGTGCCGACGGGACTCCACTCCGCCTCCGTCCGGGGACGGCTGCGGCGAGGGGGTCTCGTCGGGCTCCATTGTGCACGTTCGGCCCGGTGCGGGCAATCACGGCGGAGCATTTCGTGGCCGTGTCGTGCCCTCCACTCCCAGGATCGCGGTCACGCACGCCTGCGCGCAGGCTCCAGGTCACGCCGGACGTAGCGCAGGTGCGCCCACTCCTCTTCGAGGATCACCCGAATACAGTCGCCCACAGTGGGCTTCCAGTCATCGGCTGGACCCCAGGGATGGTCACGGGGTTCGTCCAGTTCCTCCTGGGTGACGTGACCAAGGTAGTCGGCGACCTCACGCTGATGCGCCGCGCGCACCTCCATGATCTCGTCCCTGTTCTCGGGTTCGCGGAACATCGAGGCGTCGTGGCCCATCTGGACGTCACCGGTGAACGGCAGTCCGATCGGATGGAACGGTTGCTCCTGGCGCTCGATGCCACCATGGAGCCACCCATCGGTGGCCAGGATCAAGTGCCTCAACGTCTGGTGCAGCGACCGTTCACCGCCCGCCGATTCGTCGCGCAGCTCGTCAGGAGTGTCAGCGACAGTCGTGGCCCACGCCTGGGTCACGGCCTCGTAGCAGCGGCACAGTCATGCAACGTCAGTGCTCTTGGGCAGCTCGCGTCCAGGAAACCGGCGGTTGAGCTCAGCGTCCACCAACGGGACGACGTCGACCCCGTTGACGATCAGAGAGCCGAAGAACAGGTCATGACCGTCGATCTCGAGCCTGTCGACATCACATTCGCGGATGGTGAGGCCGGTCAGGTCGGAGAAACGGATGGTGGCCGCATCGAATCGGGCACGAGTCAACCGTCGACGTCTCAGGGCGTCGGGATCCGAATGGACGCCACCGGAGATCAGGCGCGGGGATGGGCCTGGCGGTATCCGTCCCTGAGCCGGTCGATGGAGACGTGGGTGTACACCTGGGTGGTCTGCAGCGAGGAGTGCCCCAGGACCTCCTGCACGCTGCGCAGGTCCGCCCCGCCGTCCAGCAGATGGGTGGCGGCGGTGTGCCGCAGCGCGTGCGGTCCGCGGGCGGAGGTGTCTCCGAGGCCCTCGAGGGCGCGGTCCACCACGGCACGCACCTGGCGGACCCCCAGGCGTCCTCCGCGCACGCCCAGGAAGAGGGCGGGACCGGAGTCCGCTTGTGTCAGTACGGGACGACCGTGTGCGAGCCAGTCGTCGACGGCATCGGCCGCAGGGCCGCCGTAGGGGACGGTGCGCTGACGGTTCCCCTTGCCGATCACGGTGAGCGTGCGGCGTCCGGGGTCCAGGTCGTCCACGTCGAGCCCGGAGAGCTCGGCCACGCGGATCCCGGTGGCGTAGAGCAGCTCGACCACGGCTAGGTCCCGGCGGGACACAGCGGCCGCCGCCAGGTCCTCCGAGGTCTCCGCCGCGGTGACGGCCTCGGCCAGGGCGGCCAGCAGCCGGTCCATCTGCCCCCGCTGGAGCACGGGCGGCAGGGTCGCATCGGCCGCGGGTGAGGCCAGCCGGACCGTGGGGTCGTCCTCGCGCAGTCCCTCGCGCACGGCCCAGGCCATGTAGGTGCGAGCACTGCTGATCCGGCGGGCCAGCGTGGTGCGGGCCAGGCCGGAGCGGGCCATTCCCGCCAGCCACCGGCGCAGGTCAGTGAGGTCGAGCGAGTCCAGGGCGCTGCGGCCGCGGAGGCCGCGGGTCCCGTGGTCTCCGGGTGCTCACGGTGCAGGTGCGTGAGCAGGTCGCGCAGGTCGGTCTCGTAGGCGCGGACGGTGTTCTCGCTGCGGTGCCGCTCATGTCGCTGGTGCTCGGCGAACGCCTCCAGCCGGGCACGGTCGGCGGCAGAACCGTGGCCCGTGGGCGCGGTCGCGGCCCCGCGTCCCGACGCTCCTGCGCCCTGTTCCGGCTGCTGGCTCATGCCTCCACTGTCCTCTCTCCCGAGGTGGCCGCCGACCCCGCGCTCCCTCCCGCGGCCGGGGTCGCCGTCTGCCCGACGGTGGCGCCCGCAGCCCGCGAATGCCTCACCGCCGCGCGATCGGTGAGGATGCGCGACTTCGCGAGCAGCTCCCCGTATTCGTCTGCAGCCGTCGAGGACCACGTGATGCCGCCGCCGACCCCGTACTCCGCGGTACCGGCGACCAGGTCCGCGACGACGGTCCGGATGGCCACGCTGAAGACGGTCCGCGGCCGTGCCCCGGGGGCCAGGTAGCCCACGGCGCCGCAGTAGACCCCGCGGGGCGCGTCTTCCAGCTCGGCGATGAGGTCCATGGTGGAGGCCTTCGGCGCCCCGGTGATGGACCCGCACGGGAACAGCCCGGAGAACAGCTCGGGCAGCCCCGTGTCCGGCAGCGTCCTCCCGGTGACGGTGGAGGTCAGCTGCCAGACGGTTGGGTAGGCCTCGCAGGCCAGCAGGTCGGTGACCGCGACGCTTCCGGTGCGGCTGACCCGGGCGACGTCATTGCGCATCAGGTCCACGATCATCACGTTCTCGGCCCGGTCCTTCTCGCTGGCCTCCAGACGGGCGCGGGCCGCCTGGTCGGATCCAGGGTCCGTGCCGCGGGCCGCGGTTCCCTTCATCGGCCGGACCGTCAGGATCCCATCCTCGTGGTGCAGGAACAGCTCTGGGCTGGCGCTGAGCACGGAGAGCCCGCCGGTCTCGAGGTGCGCGTGGAAGGAGCCCTGCTGCCTGCGGGCGAGGTGGGCGTACCAGCGCCGCCGCTCTCCGGCATCGGCGAGCAGACCGGCAGGCAGGTCCGCCGTGAGCCGGGTGGTGAGGTTGCACTGGTAGGTGTCTCCACGGGCGATGGAAGCATGAACCCGGGAGAGACGGTCGGCGTGCTCCTGGGGAGTCCACTGCGACTGCCAGTCCAGGTCCACGGTGTCGCCGGCGGGCAGGGCCGTGGGCTCCGAGACGGGGGCGTCTGCGAGGCCGAACCAGACCAGGGGCCGGCCCGGGGTCGGCTCATGGCAGCGGAACCTCGGGTCCAGGCCGAGGGCCGCCTCGTAGGCCACGTACCCGGCCGCCCACCGGCCGCGGTCCACGGCCCGCTGCACGCGGCGCAGGGCGGCAGCACGTGCCCGGGCCCGGCGACGACGATCTCGTCGAAGGAGTCGAACTCGAGGACGGTGCCAGCGGCGAGGTCGTCGAAGCGTGCACCGGGCACGGCCGTGGGGCCTGTCTGCACCGTCGGTCCTCTCTGTCCGGCGTGTGTCCTGCCGCACCAGCATAGGCGGATCCCTCGCCGTCCCCTCACGGCGCTCAGTCGGCCGGCGCCCGTCGCGCCGCGGCACGCGGCCCCCGGCGCCAGCGACGATCCCGTTCCTCGGCCAGCCCCTGCCGCGCGAAGCGCCGCAGGACGGCCACGAGCGACGGCACCGGCATGCCCGCCGCCACGGCCAGCCGGTCGAGCGTGGCATGGGACCGGACCGGGAGGGCGTCGAAGACGAGCAGCTCCTGCTCGGACAGTCCGTCCTCAGGCCTCGCGTCCCCGTCTTCTCCCCCAGCGCGGAGCCCGTCTCCGGCGCGCAGGGCTCGTCCGCCCGGACCTGGTGGCGCTGCCGAGTCCCGGGACGGTGCAGGGTCCCGCCGCGAGGCGGAGCCCTGCGGTGATGCGGGATCCCGGGTCGGGCCGGGATCGCCCCCGCTCCGGAGCAGCCCACGCACGTCTCCCACATCGGCGACGAGCCGCGCCGGGGTCTCCAGAAGCAGCCGATGGCAGCCGGCGGAGCTCGGCGAGGTGATGGGCCCCGGGACCACGCCGAGTTCCCGGCCGAGGCCGAGGGCGTGAGACGCCGTGTTCTGGGCGCCGGAGCGCCAGCGCGCCTCCACGACGAGCACACCGGCCGACAACGCGGCGATGAGCCTGTTGCGGTACAGGAACCTGTGCCGTGTGGGGCTGGCACCGGGCGGCATCTCGGAGAGCAGCAGGCCGCGTTCCATGACGGCACGGAGCAGGTCCTCGTGACCGGCGGGGTAGAAGCGGTCGAGTCCTCCCGCGAGCACGGCGACCGTCGGCGGTGTCCCCTGCCCGGCCTCGAGGGCGACGCGGTGGGCATGTCCGTCGATGCCGTAGGCGCCCCCGGACAGGACGGTGACCCCCTCGGCGGCGATCGGGGCCACGAGTCGGCCCGTGACGGCTCGGCCATACGCGGTCGCTTCGCGGCTGCCCACGACGGCCAGGGTGTGGGAATGGTCCGGGAGCACCGCCGTGCCGCGGGTCCAGAGCGCGACTGGTCGGCGATGGCCGAGGTCGTCCAGGCAGCCGGGCCAGGCGGCGTCCTCCGGGATGAGCAGGCCGCCGCCGAGCCGATGCATCGTCACCAGGTCCCGTTCCGGGGAGAGCTCTGCGGCCCGGGGCGCCCACCGACGCAGTCCCGCCGAGAAGCGTCGCCGCCAGCCGTCCGGGCTCCCGGAGGCCTCGGCGAGCGCCGCCTCCTCCTCCCGGGTCGGGCGGCAGCGCCCAGTGAGCAGGGCGAGCGCGTGCTCGGGACCGAGACGGGCGATGACGGCCAGTGCCGTCTCATCGCCGGGCTCGACGAGCCTGGTCAGCGCGGCCCGGGCCAGCCGCACCTGATCGCGGCTGCGGTCCCTTCCGTCCATGTCCGGGCCGGGGGTGAGACCGAGGAGGGGGCGGGTGGTCGGCGGCTCGGTCATGCGGCTTCCTCCTCATCCTGGCGCCGGCGCAGGTGCAGGGCGACGTCCACGTCTTCGGAGGAGGGCACGGCCGCTCCGCGAAGGTCGGCGACGGTCCAGGCCAGCCGCAGCACGCGGGGCGTGTCCCCGCGCGCTGAGCCAGCCGGCGTCCACCGCCGAGTCGGCAGCGGC
>NZ_JBNFOB010000015.1:0-20072 GCF_057364565.1 Micrococcus sp. LASM2_SD2
GACCGGAGACAGGGGGCGACGACGCCCGCGGACGTCACCGAGGGGCCTGGGCCGCCGCATCCTCGCCCTGGCCGTGCCGGCGCTGGGCGCGCTGATCGCCGAGCCGCTGTTCCTGCTCGCGGACACCGCGATCATCGGGCACCTGGGGACCGCCCAGCTCGCCGGCGTGGGCCTGGGCACCACCGTCCTGCACACGGCCACGGGCCTGCTGATCTTCCTGGCCTACGCCACCACCCCGGAGGTCGCCCGGCTCACCGGTGCGGGCCGGGGCAGCGAGGCCATGGCCCGCGGCCGGGACGGCATGTGGCTGGGCATCCTGATCGGCCTGGTGCTGGCCGCGGTCGGCTGGTTCGCCGCACCGTCCCTGGTGGGCGCGCTCGGCGGCAGCGGGGCAGTGCAGGAGCATGCGGTGGCGTACCTGCGCTGGTCCATGCCCGGCATCCCCGCCCTGCTCGCGGTGCTGGCAGCCACCGGCGTGCTCCGCGGCCTGCAGGACACCAGGACCCCGCTGGTGGTGGCCGCGGCCGGCTTCGGCGTGAACATCGTCCTGAACTGGGTGCTCGTCTACGGGGCGGGCCTGGGAGTGGCCGGGTCGGCCCTCGGCACCTCGGCCGTCCAGTGGGCCATGCTGCTGACCTACCTGCTGGTGCTGGCCCCGCGCTTCCGGGCCGCCGAGACCGGTTGGGTGCCCTCGGGCGCCGGCATGCGGGCCACGGCCCAGGTGGGCTCCTGGCTGCTGCTGCGCACGGCGAGCCTCCGCCTGGCCATCCTGCTCACCGTCCTCGTGGCCACCGACGCCGGGGACGAGGTCCTCGCCGCCCACCAGCTGGTGTTCACCCTGTTCTCCACGCTCGCCTTCGCGCTGGACGCCCTGGCGATCGCCGCGCAGGCGCTGATCGGCCACGAGCTCGGCCGTGGGGACGTGCGCACCGCCCGGGAGCTGACGCGGGTGATGGTGGGCTGGTCCCTGTGGTTCGGGGTGGTCACGGGCGTGCTGCTCGGCGTGCTGGCCTGGGTGCTGCCGCCGCTGTTCACGCCCGAGCCGGGCGTGCAGGCCGCGGCCACCGCGGGACTGCTGGTGCTGGCGCTGAGCCAGCCGCTGGCCGGCTACGTCTTCGTGTTGGACGGCGTGCTGATCGGCGCCGGGGACGCGCGGTACCTGGCCCTGGCGGGTGTGGTGAACGTGGCGGTCTACGCCCCGGTGCTCTGGGTCATCGCGCAGGTGGCCGCCGGGGGGATGGGCTGGACCGTGGACTGGTCCGACCCCTGGGTGAACGTCCCGGCCGCGCCCGAGCAGCTGGCCCTGCTCTGGGTGGGCTTCGGGTTCGTGTACATGGGCATGCGCGCGCTCACCCTGGGCCTGCGCGCCCGCTCCGACGCCTGGATGCGCGCCGGGGCCTGAGCGGCTCCACCTGCACCGTGAGGGCGAAGTTTCCCGGAATTCGGGCCGAATAACGGGAAACTTCGCCCACAAGACGGTGATGGGGGAGGGGGAGCGAGGGGCGGGCGACGGCCGACGGGGTCGTCCTCGGCCGTCCTCGGAGCGCACCCCGCCCGCTGTCCTAGACTTGGCGGGTGCCTGCCGTGACCAAGACCCCCGTGGACGTCGCCGACGTCATGTTCAAGCCCGTCCTGATCCGCGCCGGCGTCGCGCTGATCTTCGGCCTGACCACCGTGTTCGTGCAGGAGCCGGGCACGCTGTGGATGAAGGTCGCCCTCGCCCTGTACCTCGTCTTCTCCGGCTCCGCGATGTGGGAGTACCTGCGCCGCGAGCCCGTCCCGGTGGCCATGCGCTCCCCGCTGTCCATGGCGGCGGCCGCGTGGATGCTCGGCACCATCGTGCTCTTCTTCTTCTCCTCCCCGCAGGGCGTGGGCATCACGGTCGGTGCGGCCCTGCTGCTCGGCGGCATCGCCGAGCTCGTCGCCTGGTTCCGGCACCGCCACGAGTTCGGCCCGGCCCGCGACCAGCTGATCACCGGCGCCGTGGGCGTCGGCTCCGGCGTCGGCCTGTTCCTCGGCTCCGGGCTGAACCAGCACGCCCAGCTCGGCATCGCCGGCGGCGGCGCCCTGATCCTCGGCGTGATGCTGGCCGTCTCGGGCGTCGGCATGTACCTGGACGTCCGCAAGGCCGCGAAGAACGGCGCCTGACCGCGTCGGGCGAGCGGCCGTCGTCGTGCCCCACGGCCGTGGGCGAACAGCCCCGCCCGGCCCGGTCCACCCCGCGTAGACTGGGGTCAGTTTGCCCGACGACGGCCCCGCACCTAAGGACCGTCGTCCCGCCGCAGACGACCGTCGGCCCCGAACCCAGTCAGGAGCGTCCCGAAGTGAGCGCACAGTCCTCCCGTTCCCCGCGCAGCCAGGATCCCCATGGCGGCCAGAAGCGCGGCGGCCTGAAGGACACCGTGAAGGCGCCGCTGATCTTCTCGGCGGCCCTCGGCCTGGTGGGCGGCCTGGTCGCCGCGATCACGTCCTCCGGCGGCACGGACAACCCGCTGCGCGTGGACATCGGACTCATCGCCTTCGGCGTGTTCTTCGTGGTCTCCCTCGTGGTGGTGGCCATGCTGCAGCTGGCCTCCCGGGAGAACCCGGAGCACCTGTCCCAGGGCTCCGGCGTGAACCGCTCCTCCGCGCAGATGCACCAGAAGGCCGTGGACGAGCGCCGCGCCCGCGAGCGCTCCCGGCGCGAGGGCCGCGACGGCACCCGCTGAGCGCCCAGCTCAGAACCCGAGCGACCGCGCGGACTCCCGCAGCGCCTCGGCCGAGGTCCGCAGCTGACGGACCTCCCCGGCGTCCAGGTCCGTCTCGAGCACCCGCAGCACGCCGGCCCGCCCCACCACACTGGGCAGGGACAGCGCCACGTCCGTGAGCCCGTGTTCGCCGTCCAGGACGGTGGAGACCGGGAGCACGGCCCGCTCGTCCCGGAGCACGGTCTCCAGCAGGCGGTTGGTGGCCACGCCGATCGCATGGTTGGTGGCGCCCTTGCCCTGGATGACCTCGTAGGCGGCGTTCATCACCGAGTCCGCGATCGCGTCCAGGTCCGGGCGGGTGAACTGCGGGGCGGCGGCGGAGGGCCAGCGCAGCAGCGGCACCGGGCCCACGGAGGCGGTGGACCAGGCCGGGAACTCGGTGTCCCCGTGCTCGCCCAGCACGGCGGCGTGCACCGAGCGCGGGTGCACGCCCACGCGGGAGGCCAGCAGCCAGCGCAGGCGGGCGGTGTCCAACAGGGTGCCGGAGCCGATCACGCGGCCGGCCGGCAGCCCGGAGATCCGCTGCGCCACGAGGGTGAGCACGTCCACCGGGTTGGTGACGAGCACCAGCAGGGCGTCCGGGGCGTGCTCCTGCACGGTGGGGATGAGAGAGCGCAGGATGGCCACGTTGGCCTCGGCCAGATCGAGGCGGGACTGCCCCGGCTTCTGCTTGGCGCCGGCGGTGATCACCACCACCGAGGAGTCCTCCAGCACGGCCGGGTCGGCTCCGCCGGTCATGGTGTGGGCGGCGGTGAACGCGGTGCCGTGGGCCAGGTCCAGGACCTCGGCGCGGACCTTGGGCTCGTTGACGTCGTACAGGGCCACCTCGTCCGCGACCCCGCTCATCAGGGCCGAGTAGCAGACGGAGGTGCCCACGGCGCCGGCGCCGATCACGCCGACCTTCCGGTACTCCGGGCGCGGCGAGGTCGGGGCGGCGGTGGTGTGGTCGGCTACGGCCCCCGGGGTCGCTTCGGCGGCCGAGGCGGCGTTCGGATCTGCGGACGGGTGCTGCCGGGCGTCGTGCTGATCGCTCATGGAGCTCACCCTAGGCGCCATGGCGGGCCGGAGTCAGTCCTTGGACTTCTTCTTGTCCTTGTCCTTCTTCTTTTTCTTCTTGGACTTCTTCTCGGCCTTGTCCTCGTCCCCTGAGGTGTGCTCGGTCGGGGTCTCCGCGGCGTCGTCCTCGGCGGCTTCGGCCTGCCGGGCCCGGTAGCTGCGCACGTGCAGGCGGTTGCCGCAGTTGGCCTCGTCGCAGAAGCGCTTGGAGCGGTTGCGGCTCGCGTCCACCAGGACGTTGCCGCAGTCCTCGCCGGCGCAGACGCGCAGGCGGGCGGCCTCGCCCTCGGCCACCACGTCGGCCAGGGCCAGGGCGGCCAGGGCGGTGAGGCGCTCCACCGCGTCCGAGGTCTGCGATGCCGGCCCGTAGACCAGGCCCTCGTCCGTGGCGATCAGGGCCAGCGCACCGACCTCCTCCAGCAGCGCGTTGACCTGCTCGGTCACGTCCTCACCGGAGTCCGCGTCCGCCCAGAGGGCGGCCACCCTGCCGCGCAGGTCGTGCGCCCGCTGCAGTGCGGCGTTGGCCACCCGCACCCGGTTCTTCCCCTCGTGCACCGCGGGCACCACGTCCGGGAGCTGGGTGCCGAAGACGAGTCGCTCCTCCAGCACCTGCCCGCCGTGCAGTCCGGGGGCCGTGTTGAGGAACGTCGCGAGGGAGTGGAGCCGGTCCAGGGTGCGTGGGGAGAGCATGTCTGCACTGTACGACGACGGCACCGCGCCTCGGCAGGGCACGTCGCCTCTGCGGTGGGTCGTCTCCACCTGCTCGGTGGACCGTGGCTGTCCGGTCCGCCTCCGCCCGAGCCGCGGGCGGAGGGCGCCCGTGGGGCGGCTGCCGCCGGTGGGGCGGCAGGCGGGGGTGAGTGCCGTCGTCGGGACGATGACGGGCGGTGACCACGATGCGGATGTCCACTTCTCAAGTCTTGAGCGAGGGCACCATAGTCGGTGAGAGTGTCCAGAGCACCGCCGACGGGAGGCGATGCGCCCATCTCCGGGACCGCGACGGCGCGGCACCCACCGACGTCAGGAGCAGTACAGATGCCGCAGAACGAGACCGCAGGACGGATGTCCGCCGGCCATGTGATCGTGAAGACCCTTGAGGCCCACGGGGTGAAGCGGGTCTACTCGGTGCCGGGCGAGTCCTACCTCGACGTGCTGGACGGCCTGCACGACTCCTCGATCCAGAACATCGTCTGCCGTCATGAGGTGGCGCCACCTACATGGCCGAGGCCGACGGCAAGATGAACGAGGTCCCCGGCGTGGCCATGGTGACCCGCGGCCCCGGCGCGGCGAACGCCCATGTGGGCCTGCACACCGCCTGGCAGGACTCCACGGCGATGGTGCTGTTCGTGGGCCTGATCCCGTTCGAGCACCGGGACCGCGAGGCCTTCCAGGAGTTCGACCCGCACGCCTGGTTCAACTCCGGCGCCAAGCGCGTCATGGTCCTGGACCACGCGGACCGCGCCTCCGAGATCGTGGCCGAGGCGATGTTCGCCGCCACCTCCGGGCGTCCGGGACCCGTGGTGGTCGGCCTGCCCGAGGACGTCATCCAGGGGGAGATCTCCGCGGCGCTGCACCCACAGATCCCCGTGGCCCAGGGCGGCATGACCGTGGAGGACTGGAAGGCGCTGCACTCCGCGCTCAAGGGCTCGGAGAAGCCGCTGTTCATCACCGGCGGCAACGACTGGACCGACGAGGGCGCCGCCGCCCTCACCGAGTGGCTCGAGTCCCACGAGATCCCGGCCGCCGCCGAGTGGCGCACCGAGGGCACCGTGCCGTTCTCCTCCCCGTCCTACATCGGCCCCATCGGCTACGGCCGCCCGGACTGGACCGAGAGGCTGCTGGAGGAGACCGACCTGATCATGTTCGTGGGCACCGTCCCCGGGGACGTGGTCACGGACGGCTTCACCATCCGTCAGAACTGGGACAAGAAGAACTTCCTGGTGACCATCGACCCGGCCCTGCGCGGCCGCTCCGGCCCGGTGTCCCACCAGATCGTGGCCAAGCCGGACGTGTTCGTCCGCGACCTGGTCCGCATGGACCTCACCGTGAAGGACGAGTGGCGCGAGTGGTCCCGGCGCATGCGTCGCGAGCAGGAGGAGTTCGCGGCCCTGCCGTCCGCCGAGCCCGGCGACGGCCAGGCGAAGATGGCCACGCTCATGGCCACTCTGATGCCGAAGCTGCCGACAGACTCCATGATCTCCCTCGGTGCCGGCGAGCACACCAACTGGGCGCACCGCTACTTCCCGACCGAGGGCTACCGGGCCATGATCTCCGCCCGCAACGGCTCCATGGGGTACTCCGTGCCCGGCGCCGTGGCTGCCTCCCTGAACTTCCCGGACCGCGTGGTGGTGACCATCGCCGGAGACGGCGAGTTCCTCATGAACGGCCAGGAGCTGGCGACCGCCGCCCAGTACGGCGCGACGCCGCTGGTGGTGGTCATGGACAACCAGGAGTACGGCACCATCCGCACCCACCAGGAGCGCCAGTACCCGGAGCGCATCTCCGGCACCCAGCTGAAGAACCCGGACTTCGCCACGATGGCCGAGGCCTTCGGCGGCGTCGGCATTCGGGTGGAGGAGGACGCGGACGTCCCGGCCGCCGTGGACAGGGCCCTCGAAACGGTGAAGGGCGGGCAGTTCGCCCTGATCCATCTGATCGTGGAGCAGCGCGTCAAGGCCTACTGAGCGTCGGCGCTGACGTCAGTGCCGGCACCGGCGTTGTCGTTCGGGAGAACGTCGAGTCACCGGGCGCTCTCGTTCGGGAGAACGTCGAGTCCCGACACCTGCCCGCCAGGGTGCCGTCACTGAGGAGACGACGTGAGCTCGGCGTGGAGCTCGCGCACGCGTCGGGCGATGTCGTCGCGGACCAGCCGCATGCGCTCGGCCCCCTCGATCCCGCGCTCGGACGGCTCGTCCGTATGCCAGGTCTCCACGGTGCCCGCCATGTCCGGGTCCGGCTCCACGCGGGCCTCGGACCCGAGCACGACCACGCGGTCCACCCTGCGCAGCAGCGCCAGGTCGATCGGCTTCGGCGTGCCCGCGGACATGTCCGCGCCGACCTCCGCCACGGTCTCCGCGGAGAGGGCGTTGATCGCCGTACCCGGGTGGGTGCCGGCCGAGTGGACCTCCACGGTGTCACCGGCCACCTGCTCCATGAGGGCGGCGGCCATCTGGGACTTGCCGCCGTTCTTCGTGCAGACGAACAGGACGGAGGGGCGGCGCTGCGGCGCGGATGCGGTCATGACGGTCTCCTGGGCGGACGAGGCGGGGGATGAGTGCGTGGTCCGGGGACGGTCGGACGGCGCCGGGACCGCACGGCATATCGATGAATGTCGATATGAAGGATGAACTGGGCCGAGGCGAGTGTCAATCGTGAGGCGACGGCCGTCGTCGGGACGCGGGTGTGGTGGCGTCATGCGGCATGCCCGGTGCCCCGGTAGGGTCGAGGGGCGGCGCGGAGCGTGCGGTGCGAGGGGCGGAGCGTGGATCCGCGGCACGGGCGCAGGCAGAGAGGTGAGGACGATGGACGAGGGCCCCGGTGAGGTGGGTGGCCGCACCATGCAGATCGGTGAGGTGGCCGAGCGTGTGGGACTCTCCCTGCGCTCCATCCGGCACTACGACGACGTCGGGCTGGTTCCGCCGTCCGCCCGCAGCGAGGGCGGCTTCCGGCTCTACACCGAGGACGACGTCGAACGACTGCTGCGGGTCAAGCGCATCGTCCCGCTCGGGTTCAGCCTCGAGGAGACCTCTCGCATGCTCGAGCTGCTCGAGTCCGGGGCTGCAGGCGGCGACACGGCCGAACTCGACGGGTTCCTGGAGCGGGCCCGCCGCGGTCGGGAGACCCTGTCCCGCAAACTGGCCCAGGCGGACGAGCTGCTGGCCGAGCTGGAGGACCTCGCCCGCTGACCGGAGCGGGTTGGCGCGTCCGGGCCCCGCCGGCCGGTGTATGACCTGCACCTCATCTGACGGTCACGCGTCAACCCTACCCTCACGTAAGGGTAGGGTTTGGGCCATGGTCGACTCCCGTACCGCTCCAGCGCTTCCTGACTCCGCCGTCACCCCTGCAGAGACCCCGGAGCAGCAGCAGTCCGTCCGCCGCGCTCTGCGCTCGCCCCGCCGCCTGAAGACCGAGGTCCTGGCCGGACTCGTGGTCGGCCTCGCCCTGATCCCCGAGGCCATCGCGTTCGCGCTGATCGCCGGAGTGGACCCGCAGGTCGGCCTCTTCGCGGCCGCCACCATGGCCATGACCATCGCCTTCGTGGGCGGCAGGCCCGCCATGATCTCCGCGGCCACCGCCGCCACGGCCCTCGTGATGGCGCCGCTCGTGGAGTCCCACGGACTGGACCACCTCATTGCCGCCGTGATCCTGGCCGGCATGTTCCAGGTGCTCCTGGGCCTGGCCGGCGTGGCGAAGCTGATGCGGTTCGTGCCCCGCTCCGTGATGGTCGGGTTCGTCAACGCCCTGGCCATCCTGATCTTCAGCTCCCAGCTGCCGGACCTGATGGGCGTCCCCTGGCTGGTCTACCCGCTGACCGCGCTCGGCCTGGGGATCATCCTCCTGCTGCCGCGGGTGACCACGGCGGTCCCCGCCCCGCTCGTGGCGATCGTGGCGGTCACGGCCCTCACCCTCGCCTTCGCCGTGGACGTGCCCACCGTGGGGGACAAGGGGCGGCTGCCGGACTCCCTTCCGGCTCTGATGGTGCCCGACGTGCCCTTCACCCTGGAGACCCTGCAGGTGATCGCCCCCTATGCGCTGGGCATGGCCGTCGTCGGGCTGCTGGAGTCCCTCATGACCGCCAAGCTCGTGGACGACATCACGGACACCCGCTCGTCCAAGGTCCGCGAGTCCTGGGGGCAGGGTGTGGCGAACATCGTGTCCGGACTCTTCGGCGGCATGGGCGGCTGCGCGATGATCGGCCAGACCATGATCAACGTGAAGGCCTCCGCCGCACGCACGCGCATCTCGACCTTCATGGCCGGCGTGTTCACGCTGATCCTGTCCGTCAGCCTGGGCGACGTGGTGGCGCTGGTGCCCATGGCCGCCCTGGTGGCGGTGATGATCTTCGTGTCCCTGGCAACCTTCGACTGGCACTCGATCCGCCCGTCCACCCTCGCCTTCATGCCGAAGTCCGAGACCCTCGTGATGGTCGTGACCGTGGTGGCCACCGTGGCCACCCACAACCTGGCCGTGGGCGTGGGCCTGGGTGTGCTCACCGCCATGGTGATGTTCGCCCGTCGGATGGCCCACCTGGCCACCGTCTCCCGCACGGTGGACGGTGAGGGCGAGGACGCGGTGGCCCGATACCGGGTGCGCGGCGAGCTGTTCTTCGCCTCCTCCAACGACCTCTACACGCAGTTCGACTATGCCGGGGACCCGGGACGCGTGGAGATCGACTTCACGCAGGCGCACCTGTGGGACGCCTCCACGATCGCGTCGCTGGACGCCATCGAGGAGAAGTACCGCCGCAACGGCACCACGCTGGAGATCACCGGGCTGAACGTGGCCAGCCGGGCGCTGCGGGCACGGATGTCGGGGCGCCTGGCCGGGGAGTGAGAGACGGGGCCGAGGCTCAGCAGGCGGCGAACCTCAGGTTCGTCAGGAAGATCTGCTGCGCCACGGTGCCGTCGGTGGAGGAGAAGTCCAAGGAGAACGAGGTGATGGGCCCGCTGTAGGTCACCGTCGATCGGTTGTCCAGCGTGTCTGAGTTGACCTCGGCGGCGGTCTTCGGCGTGAGGGGGTTGCCCGCCACGCCGGCACCCTGGACCGCGGAGTTGTTGGTCACTGTGGTGGGGGTGGGGCTCAGGACGACGGCGTCCCGGTAGCCGCGCGACCTCCAGTCCAGGTCCGCAATGGTGAACTGCAGATCGGTGACCGGTTCGCTGAGTGAGATGGTGAGGACCTGACCGCCGTTGCCCTGCTGCTGCAGCTGGAGGCCGTCGGATTCGAGGTCGCCCCTGCCACTGTACCCCTGGTTGATGCCTCCGGCGGAGGTCAGGTTGTTGGTCATCAGGGACTTCCCGCCGTAGGCCACGGTGCTGACGTCCAGTGTGATCGTGTTGCCGCTGGCCGAGGTCCACGTGTAGCTGGAGGGCGGGGCGCCGTAGACGTTCGCCTGCGTGAAGTCCCCGGTGTAGGTGGTGGGGTTCGCACAGGAGGCCGCATAGGCGGGGGCGGCGGCCGTGGCGGCGATCGCCGGGACGGACCAGGCCAGACCGGCGGTGACGGCCCGGCGGGAGGGCGCAGGCTGAGTGTGGGTGGGGGCAGGCATGGGGGCTCCTGGCATTCTTGAGGGGAGTGTCTCGCGGGCGGGCGAGCCCGGTTGCGGCGCGAATGACGGGTCCACAGCGGAGGGGAGGACTGTCTCCTGCTCCAGACACCATGGTAACCGAGATCCTCCTGGGGGAGAAGGCAGAGGAAGGGCGTCTCTTCCCGGGAGCCAGGCGGCATACTGGGTGCATGACCGAGATGCCCCCCGTGCCCGATGTCCCTCTCGACGCCGCCCCGCAGGACCCCGCGCTGCGCGCCCGCCTCGAGGCGATCTACGCCGTCGACCCCGCCGTGCGCGAGCACGGGATCACCCTCGGCGAGGCGGCCGAGGGGCACGTGACTCTGCACCGCGACGTCACGCCGGACATGGTGAACTCCCACGAGATCTGCCACGGCGGCTTCCTCTTCCACCTCGCGGACACCGCCCTGGCCTACTGTGTGGCCACCTTCGGTGCCGCCCCGGTGACCCGCCGCGCGGAGATCACCTACGTGGCCCCGGCGAAGCTCGGCACCCGCCTGACCGCCGTCGCCCGCCAGCAGATCGAGTTCGGCCGCGACCGCATGATCGAGGTCCGCATCGAGGCGGACGGCGAGCTCGTCGCGTACTTCACCGGCCACTCCACCAGCCCGCGCCCGCGCGCCTGAGGGAGGCCGGTTGCTCCTGCACCCGTACACCACCTGGGGTGACATCCAGGACATCTGCGGCGGGGAGATCCCGCCGGGCGTGGACCCGGACTCGCCGACCCAGTACTTCGGCTACACCTGGCGCCAGGTGTTCGCGTTCCACCCGCGCAAGTAGGTCCTTAACCTGGACGCCCTGGAGGGGGAGTACCGCCCGGAGGACTGGGAGGACCCGGTCCTCGCGGAGCAGGAGCGGCGCCGGCTCAGGCGTATCGCGCGGCGAGACGGGTGAGCGAGGACGAGATGCCGCGCCCGTTCTCCCGCTGCAGGCGCAGCAGCTCGTACGCCTTGGCCTGCTTGGCGCCCACCCACGAGTAGTCGAAGGTCTCGGTGACCGCGGTGGTGCCGTCCCCGTTGTCCCGGAACTCCCACCGCCACCGGTGGCCGCCCGGGTGCGCCCACTCGACCAGCCGGCCCGGCTCGGCGCCGGTGACGGTCAGCGGCATGACGTACGGCACCCGGTACTTCTTCATGTGGACCGTGAACCGGTCGCCCACGGCGAGCCGGTGCGGTCCCTGGACCGTCGGCTTCACGGTGCCGGAGCCGTCCACCTCGTGGTGGCGGTGCGGGTCCGCCAGCAGGGCCCACAGCTCGTCCGCCGGCGCGTGCACGGTCAGCCGGTAGGCCACCTGCCGCTCGCCGACCTCCACCGGTTCCGGCCAGGCGGCCTGCTGGGCGGCCTGGGGGAGCACAGTGGTCTCCTCGTTGGTCTGCTCGGCGTTCTCAGGGCGGTTCGTCTCGCTCATGGAGCCGAGTCTAGGGACTGCCGCACCGCCCGTCTCGGGTCTACGCTGACGACGGAAGACCCCCTGGCGAAGGAGCCCCATGAACACGCCCCACCCGATGTGGAGCACCCAGGTGAGCCGGCACGTCCAGGCGCCGGCCGTCGTCGTGTGGCAGGTGATCACGGACCTGGAGGGGACGGCCCGGCACCTGCCGGGCATCCTGCGGCTGGAACGGCTTTCCGACGACGGCCCGGGCACCTACCGGCGCGGCACCCGGTGGCGCGAGACGCGCCGCATGTTCGGCCGTGAGGCCTCCGAGGTCATGGAGGTCGCGGCCGTGGACCCCGAGCGGCGGACGGACATCGTGGCCGAGCACGACGGGGTCCGCTACGAGACCGGCTTCGACCTCACCCCCGCCGGCAACGGCGCCGAGCCGGACGGCACCGACCTGGTGTTCCGATTCTCCGCGACACGGTCGGGCCAGGCGCCGACGGGCCTGAGGGGGCTGGCGTCCACGGCGGGCATGACGCTGATGGGGCCGCTCGCCCTGAGGGCCACCCGGAAGCAGATGGAGACGGAGCTGCGGCACATCGCCGAGCGGGCCGAGCATCTGGCCGCCGGCGGCGCCTGAGTCCTAGGCTGACTCCATGGCTAGCTGGGGAACGAAGGTCTTCGAGAACGACACCGCCACGGACCTGCTGGACGAGGTCCTGGACGGCACCTTCCGCCTGGACGACTACCGGCGCACCATCCGCGCCGAGTCTTCCGACGGCTACATCTCCATGCGCACCGGCGAGCAGCTGCTCGCCATGGGGGCGCTGGTCCGCCTCGCCCGCGGGGACGAGATCGACGCGCTGGACCAGATCGTGGAGCACGCCCAGCTAGAGGAGGGCGCGGAACTGGACCTGGACCCGTTCCTGGAGCAGTTCTCCGAGGAGGACATCGACCGGCTGCGCGAGCACATCGGCATGACCCTGCGCGAGCCGGCCGTCTCCGAGCTCTTCGAGCGGTGGGAGGAGTCCGGCGAGCTCGAGCGCTGGCTGGAGCGCTCCCACCAGGCCGTGCCGTGACCGGGACCGGCGGAGCAGACCCGACCATCACGACGAGGAGGCCCCGACGATGGCCACCCTGAACCCGTACCTGACCTTCGGCGGCACCGCCCGTGCCGCGATGGAGCTCTACCAGATGGTGCTCGGCGGCGAGCTGGACGTGAAGACGTTCGGGGACGTCGGCGCCGAGGACGACACCGCGTCGCTGGTGATGCACGCGGCCCTGCAGACCGACGGCGGGTTCACCCTGTTCGCCTGCGACCGCACCCCGCAGTCTGCGGGCGAGTTCGGGGAGAACGGCAACATCGCGCTGTCCGGGTCCGAGAGCGCGGAGCTGCAGTCCTACTGGGACCGCTTCGTGGAGGCCGAGGGCACCCAGGTGGTGCAGGAGCTGACGAACACCCCGTGGGGCTCGGCCTTCGGCATGCTGCGCGACCCGCACGGGGTGCTCTGGCTCTTCGACATCGAGGGCGGCCTGCCGCAGCACGACCCGCTCGGCGAGGACACGGCGGACGCCGCGGCGGGGCCGGGTGAGGGCGAGGGGGTCCCGGGCTCGCGCGAGGACCTCGTGGTGGAGGGCGGACCGGACGCGGCACGTCCGTGACCGCCCGACAGCCCGCCCCTCTGCGTTTTCGCTGGCGAAACGGGGTGCCGCCCGGGAGCAGGTCTCCCGTTCTGCTCGCGAAAACGTCGGGGAGGGGGCACGCGTGGTCTGCGTTGTCCACAGAAATCACCCGCACACTCTGCCTAGACCCTAGAAGGTCTAGCGTGGAATCATGTGGAGGGTAGAGATCGAGCTGGTCGAGCCGTGGCTGGACTCCTTGGACGAGGATTCGTTGGCACAGGTCGTCGCGGCACTGCAGCTGCTCCAGGAATGGGGGCCGCAGCTGGGGCGGCCTCTGGTGGACACCGTGGCGGGTTCGCGACATAGGAACATGAAGGAACTGAGGCCTGGGTCGCGGGGAAGGAGTGAGTTGAGGGTGCTGTTCGCGTTCGACCCGGAGCGCTCGGCGATCCTTCTCCTCGGCGGAGACAAGTCGGGGAACTGGACCCGGTGGTATCGCCGGTCGATCCCTGCCGCGGACGACCTGTTCGACGCACACCTGCACGGGTTGAGGAAGAAGGGCCGCTGACATGGCAAGAACACTCGAGGACTTCCTCGCCGAGCGACCGGTGGACCGAGCCGCGGTCGAGCGGCACAGACAGCGGATGCTGTCCGAGGTCAGGGCCTGTCGGCTGCGGGAGCTGCGGGAGCAGGCCGGGCTCACCCAGGCCGAGCTGGCGGCGCGGATCGGTGTGGGTCAGCGTCAGGTCTCCAAGATCGAGAACGGCGACCTCGACAGCGCCCGGGTCGGAACGATCCGGGGCTACGTCGAGGCGGTCGGCGGCAGCCTGGAGCTGGACTTCGTGCTCGGGGACCACCGCATCCAGGTGGCCTGACGACTTCCGTCGCTCCGCCTTCACCGCCCGTAGCGCGTCAGCCGCAGCGAGTTCAGCACCACCAGCACGGAGGACGCGGCCATCGCGCCGCCGGCGATCATCGGGTTGAGGAACCCGAGCGCCGCCACGGGGATGCCGAGGGTGTTGTACGCGAACGCCCAGAACAGGTTCATGCGGATCACCTGGAGCGTCTTCCGGGACAGCTCCAGCGACTGCACCACCTGCCGCAGGTCCGACCCCATCACGGTGATCGCGGCGGCCTCGCGCGCCACATCCGTGCCGGAGCCCATCGCGATGCCCACGTCCGCCAGGGCCAGCGCCGGGGCGTCGTTGACGCCGTCGCCCACCATCCCGACGACGGCCCCCTCGCCCTGGAGGGACCGGATCACCTCGACCTTGGCCTCCGGCCGGACGCCGGCCACCACGTCTCGGATCGATCCCGACCTCGGCGGCCACGGCCTTCGCCACGGCGGCGTTGTCCCCGGTGACGAGCATCGGGCGCAGGCCCAGGGCCTTCAGGTCCGCGATCGCCGCGGCGGAGGAGGGCTTCACGGTGTCCTGCACGGCCACGAACCCGGTGAGCTCGCCGTCCACGGCCACCCACACGGCGGTGGTCCCGGCCTCCTCGGCCGCCGCGAAGCGTGCCTCCGCCTCGGGGGAGAACGGGCGGGTGACGTGCTGGAGGACGAAGTCCCCGCGACCCACGGCCACGTGCTGGGCCACCTGGTCGCCCTCGCCTTCACCGAGCACCACGCGGCCGCTCACGCCGCCGCCGGCCGAGGACGCGAAGTCCTCCACGGCGGGCAGCGCCAGCCCGTGCTCGCGGGCACCCTCCACGATCGCCTTCGCGATCGGATGCTCCGAGCCGTGCTCCACCGCGGCGGTCACGGTGAGCAGGGCGGCCTGAGCCGGCCCCAGCGAGCCGTGCCGGGCCTCGGTGAGGCGAGCGCCGTCGTCGGGAAGCCGGTCCGCCGAGGAGGACCCGACGTTCTCCCGAACGACAGCACCGGCGGTGTCCTCGGGGAGGGCCACCACGTCGGCCAGGCGCATGCGGCCCTCGGTCACGGTGCCGGTCTTGTCCAGCACGATCGTGTCCACGGTGCGGGAGTCCTCCAGCACCTCGGGGCCGCGGATGAGGATGCCCAGCTGCGAGGCACGGCCGGTGCCGGCCAGCAGCCCCACGGGCGTGGCCAGGCCCAGCGCACACGGGCACGCGATCACCAGCACCGCCACGGCCGCCCGCAGCGCCGAGGCCACGTCGCCGCCGGTGACCAGCAGCCACACCACGAGCGTCAGCGCCGCGATGCCCATGACGATCGGCACGAACACCGCCGAGATGCGGTCCGCCAGCCGCGCGACCTTCGCCTTGCCGGTCTGCGCCTCGGACACGAGCCGGCCCATCTGCGCCAGCGTGGTGTCCGCGCCGGTGCGCGTGGCCCGCGCGACCAGCCGTCCGGTGACATTCACGGTGGCGCCGGTGACCTCGTCGCCGGGCCCGACCTCCACCGGCACGGACTCGCCCGTCAGCAGGGAGGCGTCCACGGCGGAGGAGCCCTCCACCACCACGGCGTCCGTGGGGACCTTCTCGCCGGGACGGATGAGCACGAGGTCGCCCGGGGCCAGGGACTCCGCCGGCACCACCTTCTCGGCGCGGGCTGCCGGGTCCCAGAGCGTGGCCTGCGCGGCGCCCAGGTCCAGCAGCGCCCGCAGCGCCTGCCCGGCCCTGCGCTTCGCACGTGCCTCCAGCCAGCGGCCCAGCAGCAGGAACGTGGTGATCACCGCGGCGGTCTCGAAGTAGAGGCTGTGATGCGCCATCGCCGCCATGCCGCCGCCCACGTGCTCGGTCATGCCCGGGTCCAGGGCCAGCTCGATCGCGGAGTACCCCCAGGAGACGAGCACGCCCACGGACACCAGCGTGTCCATGGTGGAGGACCCGTGCCGGGCGGTGCGTGCGGCGGCGGAGTGGAACGGCCAGGCGGAGTAGAACACCACCGGCGCGGAGAGGACCAGCGCCACCCAGCCCCAATGCGGGAACTGTGCGGCCGGGACCATGGAGACCACCACGGTCGGGACGGTCAGCAGCGCCGCCACCACGAGTCGGCGCAGCAGCGTGTCCGGGGCGTGCGCGTCCGTGGCACCGGCGGCGGGATCGGCGGGCGGCTCGCCGTCCGCGGCCGTCTCACCGCCTCCGCGGCCTCCGTCCTTCCCGACGACGGCCCCCGCCTTCCCGTGCACCCTCGCCCCGTAGCCAGCCGCCTCCACGGCGGCGATCAGCTCGGCGTCCGTGACGGACTCGGGTGCGGAGACGGCGGCCTGCTCGAGCGGCAGGTTCACCGTCGCGGAGACCCCGTCCACCTTCCCGAGCTTGCGCTCGACCCGGCGCACACAGGAGGCGCACGTCATGCCCGTGACGTCCAGAGTCACGGTGCGGGCGGGCGCCGTCGGCACGTCCAGCGAGGACGCTTCCGGGGCGGTGGCGCCGGCAGGGGAGGAGGCACCCGAGGCGCGGGTGCCGGCGGAGGCGACGGAGCCGTCGTCGGGATGGGAGGCGGGGTCTGTGGACATCAGGCGGACACGACCTCGTAGCCGGCCTCCTTCACGGCGGCCTGCAGCTCGGCGGGGTTCACGGGCTGGTCCGAGGTGACGGTGGCGGTGGAGACGCCGCCGGAGACGAGGACCACGTCCACGGCGGTGACCAGGGGCAGCTCGGAGATCTCCTCGGTGACGGAGGCGACGCAGTGATCGCAGGTCATGCCGGTGATCTTCAGTTCGGTGGTGGCCATGGCGGTGCTCCTTCTGTCTGTGGGGTGGGTGTGCGGTCGGAGGGTCTGGGCGTGGGCGGTGGGCGCGGGCGTGGGTGCAGGGCCTGCGCCGCGGCGCTCAGCGCAGGAGGCGACCGATCGCGGCGGTCGCCTCGGCGACCTTGGCGTCCACGATCTCGGCGCGGCCGGTGTGGTCCGCCTCGACCGCGGCCTCGGCCACGCAGTGCCGCAGGTGGTCCTGCACCAGCGCGAGGCTCACGGACTGCAGCGACTTCGTGGCCGCAGAGACCTGCGTGAGGATGTCGATGCAGTAGACGTCCTCGTTCACCATGCGCTGCAGGCCGCGGATCTGGCCCTCGATGCGGCGCAGCCGCTTGAGGTAGGCGTCCTTCTGCCCGCCGTAGCCGTGGCTGTGCTCGGCCGGGGCGGTGCCGTCGTGGGCGGCCGAGGCCGGTCCGTCGACTACGCCGACGGAGGTGGTGGCCGTTGCTCCCGCGGCGTGGCGGCAGGTGGCGGGCTCGGTGTTCTCCATGCCTCCTTTGTATACCCCTAGGGGGTATGTGCACAAGAGGCTTCGCCATCGGAGGACATCGGTGTGCGCCGTCTTCGGCACGCCCGGGACGCGCCGCGGAGCCGGCGCCACTTACTGGTGGGGACTCACCGTCAAGCGCCCCTCGGGCCGGGGCCATGAGGGTGTGTTCTCCCCAGTAGCGAGGAGGGGCTGGGGTGCGGAGACAGGCGGGGGCGGGCGCCGCGTCGGGAAGAGGGCGGGCGCGGCCGGGAGGAGGGGGGTGGGAAGTCGACGGGGGACGCGGGCGCTGAACGCGGCGTCGTCCGGCGGATCAGCCGTCGAGCGGCTCGGTGCGGCCGCCGCCCTCGATCTCGCGGACAAGCTGGCGCACGCGCAGGTCCAGGTCGTCGCGGACGCGCTGCACCTGAGGCAGGGCCAGCCCGGACAGGGACGGGACGTCCCAGTGGCGGACGTCCAGGTGCTCGGGCCACTCGACGGGGTCGGCGCCGGTGAAGACCACCACGGTCTCCGCGGCCTGGACCACGTCTGCGTCGATCGACTTCGGGACCGCGTGGTGCAGCGGGATGCCGATCTCCGCCATGGCGTCCAGGGCGTGCGGCAGGACCCTCGAGGCGGGGGCGGTGCCCGCCGAGCGGGCCAGGATGAGGCCCTCAGACCGGTTCACCAGCAGGGCCGAGGCCATCTGGGAGCGGCCGGCGTTGCCGTGGCAGACGAACAGCACGCGCGGGTGGCGGGACTCGACGCTGCCCTGCCGCTTGGCCTTCTCCCGCAGACGCTGGGTGGCCAGGTTCAGGGCGGAGGCGGTGAGCATGTTGGGGTGCCGGGTGGTGGCGGCCAGCTCGTCGTAGGCGGACTGCAGCTCGGCGCGGGCGCCGGCCAGGTCCGTGACCTCCGGGAAGCGCTGCTGCAGCGTCTCGGCCTCGCGGTCCAGGACGCCGGCGTCCATGGACGGCATCTCGGGGGTGGGGGTGGCGTGGGGGTCCGGGGTGTGGCTCACGGTCTGCCTCGTGCTCTCAGGGGGGCGAATGGACTCCCGTTGTTCGTCTGTTGTTCACCTTATGCTCAGAAGCCGCGGACGGACAGCGGCCGGGTGTCCCCGGGGCGTTCTGTTCGCCACACCGCTGGTCGGAGGGGCAGGGCGAGGTGTGTGGGCAGGACGAGGTGCGGGACAATGGGTGCCATGCCCGCCCAGCACGACTCCCTGCGCTCCCTCCTGCCCTCCGTCCACGCCGAGGCCGCCTTCGCCGACGCCGTGGTCTGGGCCCGCGGCGAGACGGTGCAGGTCGGGGCCGGCGGGTGGACCGTGCTGCTGAAGGGCAGGCACCGGCTGCGCCGCCTCTCCGAGCTGTGGTCCCGCAGCGTGAAGGCGACCCCGCAGACCGGCACGCTGGCCATGATCCCCGTGCCGGCGGCGGACGCGGACGAGCCGACCCCGCGTCCCGGCCAACGCGCCTGGGTGGCCGGCACGTTCTCGGACGACTCGCCCGAGCCGGCCGTGCTGCGCATCCCCACGCACTGGACCGAGCTGACGTCGGAGGGCGTGGCCCTCTACGTGCAGGAGGTCTCCGCCACCGCCCTCCGTGCCGCCGTGGCCGTGGACGAGGTCGCCGAGCTCGCCCCGCACGGCCGCATGCCGTTGCCGGCCGCAGACCCGGACGCGGCCTGGGACGATGTCGGCTATGCCGACGGCGTCCGCGCCGTGCTGCAGCGCCTGGGCAGGCCGGCCGAAGGACCCGAGGCCACCGGCGAGATCCTCCGCAAGGTGGTCATCAGCCGCACCGAGACCGTGCCGGCGGACGAGGATGCGCTCTGGGCCGCGTTGGACGCCCTGCGCGAGGCCTACCCGCAGACCTGGGTCTTCGCGGTCGGCGGCCTGCTCGGCGCCACCCCGGAGATGCTCGCCACCCGGCACGACGGCGCTGTGGAGTCGCTCGTGCTCGCCGGCTCCGTGCCGCGCGGGGCGAACGCGAAGGCGGACGAGGCGGCGAAGGCGCACCTCGCCGCGGACCGGCGCATGGCGGACGAGCACCACTGGGCAGCCCGCTCCGTGTGGGAGGCGCTGACTCCGGCGCTGGAGATGGACGAGTCCGCGTTCATGCCGCACGTGCTGACCCTGCCGAACGTGCACCACCTGGCCACACGGATCTCGGGGCGGCTCAAGGCTGCGGGCGGCACGGTGCTGGACGTGGTGACGCGCATGCATCCGACCGCCGCGGTGGGCGGCACCCCCACGCCGGACGCGGTACGCGTGATCGCCGAGGTGGAGCCGGTGGACCGTGGCCGCTACGGCGCCCCGGTCGGCTGGCTGGACGGCAGCGGCGACGGCGAGATCGCCCTCTGCCTGCCGCTGCGGCCAGGCCGTGCGGGATGCCTCGGCGCCGGCCGATGAGGCGGCCGATGAGGCGGCCGACGTGGCGGTGGGCGTACGCCTGCATGCCGGCGGCGGCATCGTGCCGGGCTCGGACCCGGGCGACGAGGTCACGGAGATCGGCGTGAAGTTCCAGCCGATGCGCCGGGCACTGGGCGTAGTCGAAGTCTGAAGGCCTGCCTGGTCCCGGCCTTGAGGGCGAAGTTTTCCCGGACCAACGCCAGAATTCCGGAAACGTCGCCCTCGCCATGAACTGGAGCGCACCCTCCAGTGGGCGGGTCTGCCGCTCGGACCACGACGACGGCGGGGCACCTTTCGTACGAATGCACTGGTCCCCGGTTGTTGGACTGGTAATCAGAGCGTAAGCGCCCTGTCTTCCTCGAGGGCCTGTTCCCGATACTTCATCGGGGTCAGGCCCTCGAGTCGTTGCTGGATCCGGTGGTAG
>NZ_JBNFOB010000016.1:0-19904 GCF_057364565.1 Micrococcus sp. LASM2_SD2
CGCGCGCCCCCGCCGTCGCCGCCGGACCGCGGCGGCGTCGGTCCGGGACGTTCCATGGCGAGGTAGGCGTCCTCGAGGCGGGAGCCCTCCTCTGCGAAGTGGGCCACCGGCACACCGGCCCCCACCAGCTCGGCCAGCAGCTGCGCGGCCGCCTGGCGGCCGGAGACGGAGACGACCACGCCCGTGCGCTGGCGCCCGGTGCCGTGCGTATAGGGGACGCCACGCTGCTCGAGGGCGCGGGTCAGCGCAGCCCCCTGCGCGCGGTCCGGGCCGGCGATGCGGTAGCGCAGCTCGCGGTCGGCGGCGTCGTCCAGCTCGGAGACCGAGACGGTCCTGCCGTCCCGGACGATGACCGCGCGGTCCGACGTCTCCTCGAGCTCCGCGAGCACGTGGGAGGAGACCAGCACGGCCGTTCCGTCCGCGGCCATCTGCCGCACGTCGTCCCGCAGCCGCATGCGGGAGCCCGGGTCCAGGCCGTTGGCCGGCTCGTCCAACAGGAGCACCGACGGCCGGTGGACGGTGGCGCGGGCCAGGGACAGCCGCTGCTGCTGGCCCCGCGAGAGCACGCGGGCCGGGCGCTTGGCGAACTCGGTGAGCTGCACCCACTCGAGCTGCTCGGCGGCCCTTGCGTCGGCCTCGGCCGCGGACATGCCGTAGAGCCGCCCCATGGTCCCCAGGATCTCCAGGCAGGTCAGGGACTCCCAGACGCCGAGGGTGTCCGGCATCCAGCCGATCCTGCGGCGGGCCTCCTGCGGGTCCCGCATCGCATCGATCCCGTCCACCGTCACGAATCCGGTGTCCGGCCGCAGCAGGGTGGCCAGGATGAGCATGAGCGTCGTCTTGCCCGAGCCGTTCGGTCCCACGAGTGCGGTGACCTTCCCCGGGTGCACGGAGAGGGACATGTCCTGCACGGCCCTCACGTCCCCGAAGGACCGCGACAGGCCGTGGGCGTCGATGCCTCCGGGCTCCCGACGCGGCGGGACCTCCGGGATCGAGGCCGAGGTGGTCTGCGTCATGCCCTCATCGTGGCAGGGGCCGTCCCCGGCCGCGTCCACCTCAGGTATGAGATCGCCCCGCACGGCACCGCCGCGCGGAAGACCGGGGCGCGCGGCCGTCGTCGGGACCCCGGCCGGGAGACCGGGGGCCGGCGGTGAGCCGCACCCGAGGTGTCCACCGGCTGGACACATGCGTCCTCACATGGCGGAAGCCCCGCCCTCCGATGCCTACGATGTCCGCGAACGGTCTCGCCGCACGCCCCGGCGCGCCCCGCGACCGCTCCCGGCTTCACAGACCCCGACATCCAAGGGCAGGACACCATGAGTCTGATCGTGCAGAAGTTCGGCGGCTCCTCCGTCTCGGACGCCGCCGGCATCCAGCGTGTGGCCAAGCGCGTGGTCCAGACCCAGCGCGCCGGCCACGAGGTGTGCGTGGTGGTCTCCGCGATGGGCGACACCACGGACGAGCTCCTGGACCTCGCCGCCGAACTCACCGACGACGCCCCCGCCCGCGAGATGGACATCCTCCTCTCCGCCGGCGAGCGCATCTCCATGGCGCTGCTCGCCATGGCGATCCACGCCGAGGGATCCCAGGCCCGGTCCTACACCGGCTCCCAGGCAGGCATGATGACGGACACCTCCTACGGCCGGGCCCGCATCGTCCAGGTGAACCCGGACCGCGTAAAGACCTCCCTGGATGCGGGCCAGGTGGCGATCGTCGCCGGCTTCCAGGGCATGAGCCCGGAGTCCAAGGACATCACCACCATGGGCCGCGGCGGCTCGGACACCACCGCCGTCGCACTGGCCGCCGCCCTGGACGCGGACGTCTGCGAGATCTACACGGACGTGGACGGCGTCTACACCGCCGACCCCCGCGTAGTCCCCTCGGCCAAGAAGATCGACCGCATGTCCTCCGAGGAGATGCTCGAGATGGCCGCCTCCGGCTCCAAGATCCTGCACCTGCGCTCCGTGGAGTACGCCCGCCGCTTCGGCGTGCCGCTGCACGTGCGCTCCTCCTTCTCCCATCACGAGGGGACCTGGGTGATCCCCGACCCCGAGGACACCATCACCATCAAGGAAGGCGAACCCATGGAACAGCCGATCGTCTCCGGCGTCGCCCACGACCGCTCCGAGGCCAAGGTCACGATCGTCGGCGTCCCTGACATCCCGGGCAAGGCCGCCGAGATCTTCGCGGTGATCTCCCAGGCCAACGCCAACGTGGACATGATCGTCCAGAACGTCTCCCGCGCCGGCACCGGCCGCACGGACATCTCCTTCACCCTGCCGATCGTGGAGGGCAAGGAGGCCCGCGAGGCCCTGCGCGCGGCCCAGGAGCGCATCGGCTTCGAGGACATCGTCTACAACGACGCGATCGGCAAGCTGTCCCTGATCGGCGCCGGCATGCGCTCGAACCCGGGCATCTCCGCCACCTTCTTCGAGGCCCTGCACGGGGCCGGCGTGAACGTGGACATGATCTCCACCTCCGAGATCCGCATCTCCGTGGTCACCGGGGAGGACAAGCTGGACACCGCCGTGAAGGCGATCCACTCGGCCTTCGGCCTGGACACGGACGTGGAGGCCACGGTCTACGGCGGCACCGGCCGCTGAGGCGGACCGGTCCCCGGACGCCGGACGGGGACCGGTCCGGCGCGGGTCCGCAGTGCGGTGACCGCCCCAGGCGCGCCAGCGCCTCAGGTACACCAGCACCTCAGGTGCGGTGCCGGGTTCAGGTGAGGTGCCGTCGTCCGCGGGCGAGGAACAGGGACAGCGCGAGTGAGGCCACCGCGAACCAGAGGGCCTGGAGGCCGATCTGCAGGTAGGCGAACGCCCCGAGGATCGACCCCGCCGCGATGGCCGCCCACAGCCCCAGGTACTGCAGCCAGAGTGTGCGGCTGCCGCCGGTCAGGGCGGAGACGAGGTGCTGCCCGGTCTTCACCAGGGTGCCGGTCATGTAGGTCAGGCCCACCGTCACCTCTCCCCCACGGGTGAACGTGCCGTTCACCGCCCCCATGGCCGCCGCGACGACCGGCGGGACCACGAGGTCCGCCGCCTGCGCGACGGGGTGCGGAGCGAGGTCCGCCACGACGGCCAGGAGCGCGGCCACGACGAGGATGCCGAGCGTGAGGGCCAC
Organism: Micrococcus sp. LASM2_SD2; assembly: GCF_057364565.1. NCBI lineage: Bacteria > Bacillati > Actinomycetota > Actinomycetes > Micrococcales > Micrococcaceae > Micrococcus > Micrococcus sp. LASM2_SD2. Next base: position 3,127 of record NZ_JBNFOB010000016.1, read on the forward strand.
GGCGGCCAGCTACGGGCCGTCCTCCGGCGTCCCGTGCCGGCGACGGCACCGCCACAGCACCGCCGAGGACAGCATCACCCCCAGTACGAAGGCCGCCACCAGGCCCATGGCCTTCGCCCAGCCCTCCACGAGCCCCTCGGCCAGGTCCGCCCCGGCACGCGTGGAGTTGCCGGACATGAAGGACACGAAGTAGCCGCCCAGGTGGATGAACGCCAGCCCTTCCACGAAGCCGGCCACCCCCGTCAGGCTCGCCGCGAACAGGCCCTGACGGCGCGTGAACGGGGCGGCGGGGGCGGGCACGGCAGGGGAGGGCATGGTGAGGATTCTAGGAACCTCCCGGACCCGTTCTTCTTCCGTGGAGCGGGATGACCCGCCGCCCGCTCCAGGGACGCAGAAGGGCCCCGCACCGTGTGGTGCGGGGCCCTTCCCCGATCAGGTCAGGTCACCGAGGCGACCCGAGCCCGACTCAGCGGGTGCCGTCGATGCGGTACAGGAACGCAGCGACCTCACCGCGGCTGATGTCGCGGGTGACGCCGAACGAGCTGTCGTCGTAGCCGCGGGCCAGACCCTGGGCGTGCAGCCAGGTGATGGCGGTGTAGTGGGTCTCACCGGGGCGGATGTCCGTGAACGGGGACTCCGCCGGGGCGGTGAACTCCGGCTCACCCATTGCGCGGTACACGAACGAGGCGAACTCGCCGCGGGTCACGCCGGGCCGGACGGAAGGAGCCGTCCGCGTAGCCGCCGGTCACGCCGGTGGCCTCGCCCCAGGTCACGGCGTCGTAGAAGGTGACGCCGGGCTCCATGTCGGTGAACGGGGAGGTGGTCGGAGCGACCCACTCCGGAGCCAGGTAGCGGTAGATGAACGCCAGGGACTCGCCGCGGGAGATGTCACGATCCTTGCGGAAGGTGTTGTCCGCGGTGTAGCCGATGGTCAGGCCCTCGCACTGCATCCAGCGGATGGACTCGTAGTAGCGCGAGCCCTCCGGGTTGTCGGCGAAGTCCGGGATCTCGCAGACGTCCGGGTCCACCGGGCCGCCGTCGGCGCCCACGGTGATGGTGACGTTGGAGGTCACACCCGGAGCCCAGGTGATCACGCCGCGCCACACGCCCTCGGTCAGGCCGGACCAGGAGACGGTGGCCTCCGTGGTCTGGCCCGTGACGACCGAGATCGGGTTCGGCTCGATGGTCATGTTGCCGGCGTCGGCGGTGAGCTGGAGGGTCTCCAGGGTCGCGTCGTCGGCGGTGCCGTCGGCGGTGGCGAACAGGTACGCGATGACGGTGTACTCACCGGCCTCCGGCGAGTTGAACGTCACGTCCTCCGAGTCGCTCGCGGTGGCCCGCTCGACCAGCTGGCCGGACGGGGTGAACACGAACAGGTCCCAGTCAGAGCCGGTGCGGCCGGCGTTGATGGAGACGGTGAAGGCCTCCACGCCCTCGGCCACGGACACGGTGCGCACGGCGGTGGACTTGTTCTCCACCACGTCCAGGCTGCCGCCCGGGGTCTTGGTGACGCCCTCGGACTCGCCCTTGTTCAGACCCGCGATCGACGGGGTCAGCTGGCCGGTGTTGCCGGCCTTGATCTCGACGTCGTGGGAGCCGGAGGCGCCCTCGTCGACGATGTCGGCGGTGCCCGCCTCGGCGATGACCGACGCAGCCTTGGCCTTGAGGGTGACCGGGGAGGTCACGGACTGGGCGGCCGGGCGCTCCCAGGACATGGACCCGTGGGTCCAGGTGTCCAGGGCGGCATCGGTGCGGGAGATGGTCAGGGTGACCTCGGCCGACTGGCCCTTGTTCAGGGACACGGTCGACGGGGAGGCCTGGATGTCGAAGCCCGGGACGTTCGAGGTGAACTTCCAGGTGCCCGCCTGGGTGGCGGTCACGGTGCGCTTCACCTGGGTGGAGCCCACCAGGTCCGGGATCACCACGGACGGGACGTTGACGTCACGGCCGGAGATGTCTCCGAACAGCAGGGAGTCCCACTGCTTGGCATCAGACTCGTAGACCAGGCCCGGGGCCGCGGCGGCCTTCGGGTTGGCGGAGCCGGCGCCGGTGGCGAAGTTGTCCAGGTTCTCGGAGCCGTCGGCGTTCTTCACCGGGTCCGCGGTGGTCATCAGCGCGGACTTGATGGCCATCGGGGACCAGTCGGTGTGCTTGCCGGCCAGCAGCGCGCCCATGCCCGCCAGGTTCGGCGAGGCCATGGAGGTGCCGGACATCAGGCCGAAGGTGTCGCCTCCGTAGGACGGGTCCAGCGGGGAGACACCGGCCAGGACGGCGACGCCGGGGGCGCCCACGTCAGGCTTCAGGAACTCCTGGTTCTCCGCGTTGGACGGGCCACGCGAGGAGAAGCCGGCCACCTGCGGCAGCGGCTCCTGCGGCAGGCCGGTGGTGTCCTCGGGGAGGAGGGTGGCCTGCAGGTCGGCGTTCTTGACCTTCTCGATGATGGAGGCGTCGTCCACGTGCACGGTCGGGACCGAGTGCAGATCGGCGTCCAGCGAGTTCGGGGTCGGATTCGCGAGGATCATGCCCACGCCGCCGGCGGCCTTGACGACCTCCGACTTCTCCACACGGGCGTTCTGACCGCGCTCGCAGAGCACGATCTTGCCGGTGGCGTCGCCCAGGGTGCCGGGGAGGCAGAGGGTGGCGTTGGCCGTGGTGGCGCCGGTGGCGGCCACCTCGGAGGCGTGGATGACCTCGGCCGGGCCCACGGGCTCGGTCATGGAGGAGGCGCCACGGTACTTGGTGCCGTCCTCGAACTCCACGGTGCCGGTCAGCTCGTTGGAGAACGTCTGGGCGGCCACGGTGGTCAGCCACGGGGAGGAGTGGTTCACGGTGTTCGGGCCCGGACCGGAGTTGCCGGCGGAGGCGGCCACGAAGATGCCGGCCTCGGCGGCGGAGCGGAAGGCCAGGGCCACCGGGTCCACCACGGAGTTGTTGTTGCCGGAGATCGAGTAGTTCAAAACGTCGACGTTGTTCTCGATGGCCTTCTCGATCGCGGCCACGGAGGCGGAGGTGTAGCAGCCGCCGGTCGTGGGATCGGTGTCCTCCCAGCAGATCTTGTAGGAGATCAGCTTCGCCTCGGGGGCGACGCCGGAGCCCTCGCCGTAGGAGGTGTCGTTCATGATCTGATCGACGCCGTCGTTGCCCACGATGGTGGTGGCGACGTGGGTGCCGTGCGAGAACACGCCCAGCGGGGAGATGCGCTCGTTCGGGTCACGCTTGCTGATCGGGACGAACCGCTCGAAGTCCTCGGAGAACGCGTAGGCGCCGAGGATCTTGTCGTTGCAGGAGCTGGCCGGGAAGTCCGGGCCGGTCTCGCAGTCCGCGTAGGCGGTGGTGCCGTCCGCCTTCAGCATGGCGGTGCGGCCGTCCTCCGTCTTGTACGGCTCGCCGACCTGCGGCTCGCCCGAGAGCGGCTGCACCGGGTCGCCGGAGACGAACGGCTGGTCCGGGTAGATGCCGGAGTCGATGACGCCGACGACGACGCCCTTGCCGGCCTGCGACGGGCCCCCGTAGGTGCTGTTCCAGGTGCCGTCGGCGCCCGGCAGGCCGAGGAACTCGGTGGACGAGTAGTCCGGAGCCTGCTGCTCGTCCTTGGCGATGCCGAGGACGCGGTCGTCCTTGGACAGCGCCATGGCCTGGGCCGGGGTCAGGTCCGCGACGAAGCCGTTCAGCGCACGCTGGAACTTCATCTGCGCCTTGACGCCGGCCTTCTTCGCGACGGCCTCCTGGGCGACGCTCAGGTGCTGCTCGTACTTCGCGACCGAGGGACGGTTCACGTCGAAGCCCTTGCCCTTGGAGGCGGTGGCCTCGAGACCGGCGACGCCGCCGGTGTAGGTCACGGAGGGCTTCTCCTTCAGGACCACGAAGTAGCGGCCGGCCTCGTACTTGTCAGTAAGCGTCGGGACGCCGTTGGTCGAGCTGACCTGCGGCCCGTCCGCCGGTGCCGCCATGGCCGGGGCGCCCGCAACGGGGGCCACGACCATTCCGGCACCGGCGACGGCTGCGGCCAGCGCCCGGAGTCCCCGGACACGCTGAGGGTTATGTGACATAACCTCGCCTTTCCTCACCAGTGAAGATGGACTTCCGCCCGGAACCGGGCGGTGATGTGCGCGTTGGGCTCCGGTGTCCCTTTCCCCTCAGGACGTGATCCAGGCCATACACGCGAGCCCAAATCTATACCTGAGTACACCCTGAACGTCAGTCCCGTTACCTGACCGTGACCTGAATGCGACACACTGCGGCAACCGGACCGGATCCGCCCTCTCGGCTGCGACGGCCGGGGCCAGGGAGAATGCGAAGACCATGCGATCCGACGAAGCGAACCAAGACCCTGCTGCGCCGTCCCACATGGCGGACACCGTCTTGCCGACGGTCGCCTGGCGTGCCGCCGCGCGCCGTCATCGCGACCGGATCGCCCGGAGGACGGCCCCGCTCATGGCGCTGCACGACGACGGCCGCCGCCACCCCGTCTACGACTTCCTGTTCACGTACTACAGCCAGTCCGCGGGCTCGCTGCAGCGGTGGCACCCGGGGCTGGGCGTGATCCTGGCCGACGACGCCTCCGGCTCCGCCGTGGCGGGTGAGGCGGAGGAGTTCGGACAGGCACCCCGTGGAGAGTGGACGCACTACCGTCGGGTGGCGCCGGGCGAGCATCCGGATGCTCCGAAGGGCGGCTGGACGGTGGACGCCGAGGCCTTCGCGGCAGACCGGGCGACGGGCATCGCCTTCATCCGCGACCTGCTCGGCCGTACGGCGGGCCGCGAGGCACGCCTCGGCTGCTTCGGACTGCACGAGTGGGCCATGGCCTACCGCTCTCAGGTGCACGGCGTCCGCCATTCCACGGTGCCTCTGCGCCTCGGCGCCGAGGGGACGGACGAGGTGGTGGAGTCCCGGCGGATCCGATGCACCCACTTCGACGCCTTCCGCTTCTTCGCACCCGAGGCGAGGCCGCTGAACGAGGAGCAGCCGACCCGTCAGGCCATGCGGGAGATGGAGCAGCCCGGCTGCCTGCACGGGAACATGGACCTGCACAAGTGGGCCGGCAAGCTGACGCCGGCCGTCCCCTCGGACCTGGCCGCGGACTGCTTCGAGCTGGCCTGGGAGATCCGGGAGATGGACATGCAGGCCTCCCCCTACGACCTCGCGGACTGGGGCTTCGAGCCCATCCGCATCGAGACGGCGTCAGGGCGGGCCGAGTACGTGCGGCGCCAGCGGGAGTTCTCCGAGCGCGGTCAGCGGCTGCGCGCCCGGCTGCTCGAGGCGATCGTGCCGCTCGGCTGAGTATCTCGATGCCGACGGCGCGAAAGCTCGCCACGTTCGTCCGGCCGGGCCGTCACCACGACGGCCACCGGACCTCCGGACCTCCGGGTCAGGTCAGACGCAGGAGCATTCCGTGTCCATGAGCACGGACCCGGCCGGCTGGGTGCCGCCGACGACGATCCGCAGCTGCACCTCGAACTGCAGGTTCTCGCCGACGCAGTTCTGCCCGTCGGACTCGTTCAGGCTGGTGCGGGCGGTCAGGGTCACGGATCCCGCCGTCCCGGTCAGCCGCAGCAGGCCGCAGTCGCCTCCCTCGAACTGGTTGTGGAAGAGGAAGCGCGAGCAGTAGTCGCCCGGCCCTCCGAGACCGACGCCGCCGTCCGCGGTGGCGGCCCAGGTGGCGTTGCGCGTGCGGCACCCGTCATCGTAGGGGTACGCCAGGTAGGCGATGCCGGCGGTCGTGGAGGCGGAGCGGCCGGACAGGGAGAGGTCGACCTGCCGCACCTGCGGGTTGGCGCAGGGCACGGATCCGTCGGTCGAGTCGGGGCAGGGCACCGAGTAGTGCAGCGCCAGGTCCTTGACGCCGCAGCCGCATCGGGCGCTCGGGATCCAGATCGTCCCCATGGACCCTTCCTGCGTCAGCCCTCCGGAGATGGAGCCGGCCGAGATCGTGGAGAAGGTCCCCGGGTCCGTCAGCCCGTCGGTCTTCACCAGCCGGAGCCCGCAGTCGAACTCGAACGGGCTCGCTGCGAAGGTCGGGGCCGCTGCCGCCGCAGCGACGGCCGGGACGGACCAGCCGAGGCCGGTGGCCACGGTGCGGCGGGAGACAGACTGCAGCGGGGTGGTGTGGCGGGTGGCGGACTCGGTGTGGGACACGGGGCTCACTCTGATGTTTCGACGTGATGGACCGTGCACCGGCGGGGGGGAGGCGGGCGGCGCGAGCTGCTGGACTCCCGTGCGGTGGCCCCCTCGATCCACGACTTCCTGGACCGCTGACCCTCAGCTGACAGGAAGGTCCTCCTTCACGACGACGGCCCCCGCACCTCCGCCATCCCGGCGGCGGTGACGGGGGCCTCGCCGTGTCCACACCCCTCCGATCCGGAGCCGCCCCCCCCCGGGCGAGCATCCCTGGTCAAGCACACTTGACGTCAAGGATGCTTGACTATCAAGCTTGCTTCACAACGTCCGATCGGCGGACCGCACGGATGCGCCGCCGGCCACGACCACAGGAGGACAGCATGACCAGGGACCACTCCCCCACCGCCGTCACCACCGACCCACGCCGGGACTCCCGCGCCTACTGGGGCCGTTCGCCGCGGCTAGGCGGCGGAACCGGCAGACTGATCGCGGCCTCCCTGCTCCTCGGCACCCTCTTTGCGGCGGTGATCGGCGTCATCGCGTATGGACTGGCGGCGACCGCGGGGCACGAGGATCCACGCGCGCCGCTGCTTCTCGGCGTGATCATGACGGCCACGAGCCTGCTCCCGGGCTGGGCACTGGCGTGGGCACTCCTCGTGGACCGGGACACCGTCCGCGGCTCGGTCCGGAACACCGAGGACACCGTCGAGGGGCGCTGGTATGAGAAGGCCACCTCGGGCGCCTTCCACGACCTGCTGATCCTGCTCGGCCTGGGCGCCTTCATCGTGGGCCTGGCGGGCTGGCAGGTGGACACGGGACTCCTCGCAGCCGGGCTCCTGCTCTTCATGATGCTTTCCGTCACCCTCCGCTACCAGGTCCAGAAGCGCCGGGGCTGAGCCGTGGAGAACACCATCCCCGACGAGCGTGCCCGCCTCGGCTGGTCCCAGCAGCGACTCGCCGACGAGCTCGGCGTCTCCCGCCAGACCGTGATCTCCTTGGAGAAGGGCCGCTACGACCCCTCGCTCCCGCTCGCCTTCCGCCTCGCCGCGGTGCTCGAGCGTCGGATCGAGGACCTGTTCACCCCGGACCAGGACTGAAGGCCGGCCACACCGCGCGCTCGCGGCACAGCCACCGCCCGCCGTCACCAGCCGCCACCGAGACCACAGAGGAGAGGCACATGGGAGAGATGCCCCCCGAACTGCGCAACCACGGATTCGAGGAGGACGACGCCCCGCGGCGGCCGAAGCCGATCGTGACGATCGTGGCGATCCTCTGTCTGGCCGCCCTCGTCCTCTCGGTCATCTCCGGCCTCTTCATCTGACCGTCTTCATCTGACCGTCGGCGCACCAAGAGCGCACATCACGCAGCCGCCCCGGCATCGGCCGTCCAGAGATCAGCCGTGCGTGCGGGTCAGCGCACGTCACCGTCCACGTAGACCCACGCCCCGTCCTCGCGGCGGAAGCGGCTGGCCTCGTGGAGGCGGAAGCGACCCTGTCCGCCCTGCCCGACGGCCACGAACTCGACCACGCCACGGTCCTGGAACGGCCCGCCGCCCTCGGTCCTCAGCACGGCCAGGCGCGTGAAGCGCGCCGCCGGCTCGTCGGCGGACGGGGTGAGGTCCGCGGCGGACGGACGGTGCTCGGCGGCCCAGGCGGCCCGCAGGTAGGCGACCATCGCGGCGGACTCGGCGGCGCCGTCGTCGTGGGCCGGATCCGCCTCACCGAGGCGGGCGAACGCGGTGAACCGCGAACGCATCAACGCCTCCGCGGTGGGGGCGGTCAGCTCCCCGGTGGCCGCGAAGCGCGCATGGAGCCGCCCGCAGCACTCGGCGAGCGCGAGGCCCAGCCCGCAGGGGCAGCGTCGACGCTCACGCGGTGCCGCCGCGCGTGCCTGACGGCGCTCGCGGGCGGTGGGGGCGGTGTTCTTCCGGGAGCCGCGCAGGGCGGCGCTGATGACGCCGGCCAGGGCGAGGGCCATGGTCGGCAGCAGGGGGCTGATGCGGGGACGGCGGGCCCGGTCCGTGGCGGAGACCTGCGGACGGGCGCCCTTCGGGGGACGTGCGGTGATCATGACTCCAGGCTAGGCGCGGGCTCGCCTGCACTGCAGGCCTCTCCGCCCAGGGCCAAGCATGCTCGCGCACTTTCGGCCACCTGGCCAAAACAATTTGGCCGCACGGCCAAAACCGTGTCAGCATGATCCCGTCCCATCCCCGAGCGTCCCCGCGAGGTGCCCCGTGTCCGCCGTCCGCCGCTGGACCGCCCTGGCCGTGCTGGTCCTGCCCGTGCTGCTGATCTCCATCGACATGTCCGTGCTCGGCATCGCCGTCCCGGCCCTGTCCGCGGACCTGCAGCCGACGTCGAGCCAGCTGCTGTGGATCATCGACCTCTACTCCTTCCTGCTGGCCGGTCTGCTGATCTTCATGGGCGCGCTCGGGGACCGGATCGGGCGCAAGCGGATCCTGCTGATCGGCGCCCCGCTGTTCGGCGTCGCTTCCCTGGTGGCCGCGTTCGCCACCAGCGCGGAGATGCTCATCGCCGCGCGCGCCCTGCTCGGCATCGGCGGCGCCACCCTCATGCCGTCCACGCTCGGCCTGATCCGCACGATCTTCCCGGCCCGCCACGAGCGTCGCACCGCGATCGCCGTGTGGGCCACCGCGTTCTCCGGCGGCGCGGCGCTGGGCCCGGTGGTCGGCGGGATCCTGCTGGAGAGCTTCTGGTGGGGCTCCGTGTTCCTCATGAACGTGCCGGTGATGGCGGTGTTCCTGCTCGCCGCCCCGTTCCTGCTGCCCGAGTCCAGGGACCCCGAGCCCGGCCCGTTCGACCCGCTGTCCTCGGTGCTGTCCATCGTGGGCCTGATCGGCGTGGTCTACGCGCTGAAGACCGCCGCGAAGTCCCCGGACGCCACCGCGCTGGTCGGCCTGGTCCTCGGCGGGGCGGCCCTGACCTGGTTCGTCCAGCGCCAGCGCCGCCTGGCGAACCCGATGATCGACGTCGCCCTCTTCTCCCACCTTGCCTTCACCTCCGCGGTGTCCATCAACGTGATCTCCGTGTTCGCGTTCATGGGCCTGATGTTCTTCCTGCCGCAGTACCTGATGCTCGTGCAGGGCATGGGCTCGGCGGAGGCGGGCCTGTGGATGCTGCCGTTGGCCGCGGCCTCCGTGGTGGGCACGCTGCTCGCCCCGGTCCTCGCCCGCACCATGCCCGTGCGGACCGTGATCATGACCGGCCTGACGCTGGTGATCGGCGGCTTCGCGCTGGCCACCCAGATGCACGGCACCGAGACCATGCTCCTGTTCACCCTCGTCTCCGGCCTGTTCGGCGTCGGCGTGGGCCTGGCGGAGACCCTCACCAACGACGTCATCCTCACCGCCGCCCCGCCCGCCCGCGCCGGTGCCGCCGCCGCGATCTCCGAGACCGGCTACGAGTTCGGCGGCGCCATGGGCACCGCGGTCCTCGGCACGGCCGGCATGGCCGTCTACGTCGCGCACGGTCCGGGGCACCGCGGGCTGCCGGGCATGGACGAGGCCTCGGCGGAGGCCGCCTCGCAGACGCTCGCCGCCGCCCACCAGATCGCCTCCGCCCTTCCCGACGGCGGCACTCGCCTGACCGAGATCGCCGACGGCGCGTTCATGGCCGGCATGGACCTCGTCGCCGCTATCGGCATCGGCACAGCCGCGCTCACCCTGCTGCTGGCCTGGCGCGGACTGCGGTCCGAGGGCAGACAGGGGCAGCCGGCCTCCGCCCAGCCGTCCATCGCCGAGGCGATGGAAAAGGAGGCGAGCGGCCATGCGGTGAGCGACCAGGCGGAGGCGGCTGCCGTCGTCGGGACGCAGCCGGGCGATGCCTCGGGTGCGGGGCAGAACCGGGCGGGTGCCGGCGCGGGGAAGGAGCAGACCCGTGGCTGAGAAGCGTCCCCACGTACCCCTGGAGCAGCGCCGCCGCGAGCTCGCCGAGACCGCGGTGCGGGTGATGGCACGCGACGGCGCCTGGGCCCTGACCACGCGTGCCGTGGCGAAGGAGGCCGGCGTGCCGCACGGCACCGTGCACTACGCGTTCTCCTCGAAGAACGAGCTGCTGCGCGCCGTCATGCGCCTGGACCTGAGCCACATGGCCGACCTCGCCGCGGCGCAGCGGGAACGCGAGATCGCCACCGTGGCGGACGTGCGGGATGCGGTGACCGGGGTGTTCGCGGCCTATGCGGACTCGGTGATCGCGGACCCGGATGCAGAGACCGCGTACTTCGAACTGTCCCTGATGGCGGCGCGCGACCCGGAGCTGCGGGAGCTGTCCGGGCAGACCCAGGGCGAGTACCGGGCCGTGGTGGTGGAGCTGCTGGAGGACATGGCCGCGCGCACCGGGCTGGCCTGGGACGTGGACGTGACCGTGGTGGCCGAGCAGTCGCTGTCCGGGCTGTTCGGCGCGGCCGTCAGCTGGCTCGAGCACCGCGACGACGCCCTGTTCCGGGGAGTGCTGGACGACGCGGCGAGGATGCTGGCCCGCAGGCTGGGGTGAGTGGGGGCTGGCGGCTCGCTCCCGCTCCCCGGCTGCCTCTCCTTCTCAGGCGGACCGACACTTTTTCGCGGGACCTTCCTGAATCGGGACGGTCCCGCGAAAAAGTGTCGGTCTCAGCGCAGTTGTCCACAGGGCTACGCGGCGCCGAACCTGTTTCGGCCACCCTGGCCAGATGAAGCAAGACACCCGCTCGTCTCCGCAGCGGCAGCCACGAACCCTTTCGCAGACGGTCGTGCCGGAATCACTGCAGTCGGCACACGGCTCGGGCCTTCTACGTCTTGGGGACGGCCCGTTCCTGCGGGCGGCCGACGGGGCCTCGACCCGAGGGAGCCAGCATCTGGTGGACTCGTGGCGCCGTGGGGAGCTGCTCCGCCTGCTGCCGGGCATGTACGTACCGCTGCACCTATGGGCGTCGCTGGCGCCGTGGGAACGCTTCCGCCTGTCCGCCTGCGGCTATGCGCTGGCCCGCCCCTCCGCGGTCTTCACGGGTGGGACCGCAGCCATCCTGCACGGCCTGCCGTTGGTGAGCACTCCCCGCACCCTGGAGGTCAGAGCCACAAGCCGTGGGCACAGAGGGACGCGCGCCCTCGTCGCATCGCACCTTTCACCGGCCGGAGCGAAGTCGCTCCGGATGCTCACCTCTCAGACACGAGGAGGTCTGCCCCTTCCACCTCGAGTGGGTCTGAGGTGGAACGCACTGCAGGTGCCGGGCGATGTGCAATCTGTCGAAGTCCCACGCGGGAAGGACCTGGGGAGGACCGTGGCGCAGGTGGACGGACTGCCCACCGTGCAGCTTCAGCTGGCATCGGGACCGGTCTTCAGGGAGTCGGTCGTTCCCCTGGACTCGCTGGCACGGAGGCACGGGGCGTGGTCGTGGCACTGGGCCGAAGAGAACCGGGGTCTGTTGCGAACGAAAGCGGCTGCCGCCCGCTTCGACCGGGCGTGGGGCTTCGTGGATCCACGCGCTGAGTCTCCGGGAGAGTCCCTCTCACGCGCGCTGATCGAGGAACTGGGCTTCGAGCGGCCTCAGTTGCAACAGGAGTTCCGTGACGAGGCGGGCGGGTTCGTGGCGCGGACGGACTTCTGGTGGGAGTCCGTCCGCGCGACCGGCGAGTTCGACGGGGTCGGCAAGTACGACATCGACCTGCACGACAACCCCGCGCAGCGCCGCGCTTCCATCCGGCGCGAGCAGGAAAGGGATCGAGGGCTGCGTGCGCTAGTGCGGCACCAGGCTCACTGGACCTGGGCGGACCTCATGGAACCGGACCGGCTGGCCGAGGAACTTCTTCGTTCAGGAGTTCCTCGAAGACGGTGACCACGAGACCGACACTTTTTCGCAGGACCTTCCTGATTCAGGCAGGTTCCGTGAAAAAGTGTCGGCCGGGCCGACGGCGCTGACGGCTGCCGACCCGCGCTCCCAGGCCAGCAGGTCTCCACCCGCACGCCTGCACCACCCCGCACCCGATCCACCGCCCTCGCCCCCGGCTAGACTGGGCGGGCAAGCACGCGGAGCGTCCGGCACCTTGGCCGGCGTGAGACGGCACCGACGGCGCCCTGCCGTGCTTCCCGTACCGTGCCGAGGGCCTTCGCATGCGGGGCGCACACCGCTCCCTGCACACCGCAGGCCCCACCGGCACATCACCGAACGCACATTCAGGAGCAGTGGATGCCCACCATCGTCGTCGACGTCATGCCCAAGCCCGAGATCCTCGACCCGCAGGGCAAGGCCATCGCCGGAGCCCTCCCGCGCCTCGGCTTCACCGCGTTCGAGCAGGTCCGCCAGGGCAAGCGCTTCGAGCTCACCGTGGAGGGCGAGGTCACCGATCAGATCCTCGAGCAGGCCCGCACCGCCGCCGCGGAGCTGCTGTCCAACCCGGTGATCGAGGACGTCGTGAACGTCGCCGTCCTGGACGAGTCGGAGGCCTCCGCCTGATGCCTGCCGAGATCCCGCTGATCGGGGACTATTCCACCCCCACCACCGAGCTCAACGGCGCGAGGATCGGCGTCGTCACGTTCCCGGGCACCCTGGACGACGTGGACGCCGCCCGTGCCGTCCGCCTGTCCGGCGCCACCCCCGTGTCCCTGTGGCACGCGGACGAGGACGCCGCCGCCTCGCTCAAGGACCTGGACGCCGTGGTGATCCCCGGCGGCTTCTCCTACGGCGACTACCTGCGCGCAGGCGCCATCTCCCGCTTCGCCCCGATGATGGACGCCATCGCCGCGGCCGCCGGCGGCAAGGCCGGCTCCGCGCAGGGCCTGCCGGTCCTGGGCATCTGCAACGGCTTCCAGATCCTCACCGAGTCCCACCTGCTCCCGGGCTCGATGATCAAGAACGACCACCTGCACTTCATCTGCCGCGACCAGGCCCTCGCCGTGGAGAACAACGAGACCGCCTGGACCCGTGACTTCGCCAAGGACCAGCGGATCACCATCCCGCTGAAGAACCAGGACGGCCAGTACGTGGCGGACGAGCACACCCTCGACGAGCTCGAGGGCGAGGGCCGCGTGGTCTTCCGCTACCTGGACGTGAACCCGAACGGCTCCCGCCGGAACATCGCGGGCATCACGAACGCCACCGGCAACGTCGTCGGCCTGATGCCACACCCGGAGCACGCCGTGGAGCCCGGCTTCGGCCCGGACACCGAGGACGGCCTGCGCACCGGCCTCGACGGCCTGCCGTTCTTCACGTCCGTCCTGACCACCCTCGCCTCCGGAGGTGCCGCATGAGCCAGCAGTTCAACATCGACACCGTGGAGCACGCCGCCTCCTCCCCCGAGGTGGAGCAGCCCTGGGCCGAACTGGGCCTCAAGGAGGACGAGTACGCCCGGATCAAGGAGATCCTGGGCCGCCGTCCCACGGCCGCCGAGCTCGCCATGTACTCGGTGATGTGGTCCGAGCACTGCTCCTACAAGTCCTCGAAGGTGCACCTGCGCCAGTTCGGGGACAAGCTCACCGAGGAGATGAAGAAGAACCTGATGGTCGGCATCGGCGAGAACGCCGGCGTGACGGACCTCGGCGACGGCTGGGCGGTGACCTTCAAGGTCGAGTCCCACAACCACCCGTCCTTCGTGGAGCCCTACCAGGGCGCGGCCACGGGCATCGGCGGCATCGTCCGGGACATCATCTCCATGGGCGCCCGCCCCGTGGCCGTGATGGACCCGCTGCGCTTCGGCGCCGTGGACCACCCGGACACCGCCCGCGTGGTGCACGGCGTGGTCGCCGGCATCGGCGGCTACGGCAACTCCCTGGGCCTGCCGAACATCGGCGGCGAGGTCCGCTTCGACTCCTCCTACCAGGGCAACCCGCTGGTCAACGCCCTGGCCGTGGGCGTCCTCAAGCACGAGGACCTGCGCCTGGCCAACGCCTCGGGCGTCGGCAACAAGGTGGTCCTCTTCGGCGCCCGCACCGGCGGCGACGGCATCGGCGGCGCCTCCGTGCTGGCCTCCGAGTCCTTCGACGACGGCGGCAAGCCGGCCAAGCGCCCCTCCGTGCAGGTGGGCGACCCGTTCGCGGAGAAGGTGCTCATCGAGTGCTGCCTCGAGCTGTTCCGGGACTCCCTGGTGGAGGGCATCCAGGACCTCGGCGCCGCCGGCATCTCCTGCGCCACCTCCGAGCTCGCCTCCAACGGCGAGGGCGGCATGCGCGTGGAGCTCACCGACGTCCTCCTGCGCGACCACACCCTGACCCCGGGCGAGATCCTCATGTCCGAGTCGCAGGAGCGCATGATGGCCGTGGTGACCCCTCAGAACGTCGCCGCGTTCGAGGCCGTCATGGCCAAGTGGGACGTGGAGTACTCCTGGCTGGGCGAGGTCACCGACAACGGTCGCCTGATCATCACCTGGGACGGCGAGGTCATCGTGGACGTGGACCCGCGCACCGTGGCCCATGACGGCCCGGTGTACGAGCGTCCGTACCACCGCCCCGCGAACCAGGACGCCCTGCAGGCGGACACCTTCCGCTCCTCCGCCGCGGCGGCCGACCTCCCGGCCGACGGGGACGCCCTGCGCGCGGCCGTCCTGGAGCTGATGTCCTCCCCGAACCTGGCGGACACCTCCTGGATCACCCGCCAGTACGACCGCTACGTGCGCGGCAACACCGCCCTGTCCGCCCCGGACGACGCGGGCGTGGTCCGCGTGGACGAGGAGACCGGCACGGGCGTGGCGGTCTCCACGGACTGCAACGACCGCTTCGCCTACCTGGACCCGTACCTGGGCGCGCAGCACTCGCTCGCGGAGTCCTACCGCAACGTCACCACCGCCGGCGCCGTGCCGCTGGCCGTGACGGACTGCCTGAACTTCGGCTCCCCGGAGGACCCGGAGGTCATGTGGCAGTTCGCGGAGGCCGTGCGCGGCCTGGCGGACGCCTGCCAGGAGCTGGGCATCCCGGTGACCGGCGGCAACGTCTCCCTGTACAACCAGACCGGCGGCGTGGCCATCCACCCGACCCCCACCGTGGGCGTGCTGGGCCAGTTCGACGACGTCTCCCGCCGCACCCCGTCCGGCTTCGGCCAGGATGCGGACGGCCAGGCGATCTACCTGCTGGGCGCCACCGCGGACGAGCTGGACGGCTCCGAGTTCGCCCGCCTGCGGAACCACCTGGGCGGCGTGCCGCCGACGCTGGACCTGGCGAAGGAGAAGCTGCTCGGCGACCTGCTGATCAACGCCTCCCGCGACGGCATGGTCGACGCCGCGCACGACGTCTCCGGCGGCGGCCTGGCGGCCACCCTGTCCGAGATGGTGCTGCGCTTCGGCGTGGGCGCCCGCGTGGTGCTGGACGAGGTCCTGGAGCGGGACGGCATCGACGCGTTCACCGCCCTGTTCTCCGAGTCCCAGGGCCGTGCCGTGGTGTCCGTCCCGCGCACCGAGGAGGTCCGCTTCACGGACATGACCACCGCGCGCGGCTACCCCGCCGCCCGCATCGGCGTGGTGGACGCCCGCTCCGCGGCGCTCGAGGTCCAGGGCCAGTTCACCCTGCCGATCGCCGAGCTCCGCGAGGCCTGGGAGGCCACCCTGCCGAAGCACTTCGGCTGAGCCGCACCGCCGGCGCCCGTCTCCGTGTGGTGACCGGCTGGCGCCGGCTTCCCGACGACGGCCGCTCGCCTGGATCCCGCACCTGCGGGATCGAGGTGGGCGGCCGTCGTCGTCTCCCCTGGCGGACCCTGTCCGTGTGTCTCTCCGCGGGGCGCCTCCGGTGGCTCTATCCTGCTCGCAGACGCGGACGACGGGAGGCAAGGGCATGGACTACGGCCAGGCGCTGGTGGCGTTCACCGGCATCGCGCTGCTGCTGACGATCACCCCGGGGCTGGACATGGCCCTGGTGCTGCGCTCGGCGCTCACGCAGGGGCGGGCCCATGCGGCCGTCACGGGGCTGGGGATCTGCACGGGCGCCCTGCTGTGGGGCGTGGCGGCGGCGGCGGGCATCGCGGCGCTGCTCGCGGCGTCGGAGACGGCGTACACGGTACTGAAGGTGGCCGGTGCCGCCTATCTGATCTGGCTGGGCGTCACGATGATCCGCGGCACACTGGGGAAGGCAGGGCAGGATCCGGACCCGGTGACGGACATGCTGGAGCAGGTCCGTCCGGTTCGTCCCGAGCGGCTCTCCCGCGGCTTCCTGCGCGGGTTCACCACGAATATGCTCAATCCGAAGGTCGGTGTCTTCTACCTGGCGATGATCCCGCAGTTCATGGCGTCCGGGGTGCCGGCCTGGCTGATGGGGCTGTCCCTGGCCGGCGTGCACGTGGCGATGACGCTCGTGTTTTTCGCAGCGCTGATCGGCGCCGCCCACGCGGCGCGCCGGTTCCTCTCCGGCCCCCGCGCCGCGGCGTGGATCGACCGGGTGACCGGCAGCGCCCTCCTGTTCTTCGGAGGCGCGCTGCTGCTGGACCGTTCGCACTGAGTGCTGCGGCCACCCGCGCCGCCCGGTCTGCCAGTCCTGGGCTGCCTGCGCGGACGTCCTCGGGCGCCGGGCGGCACCCAGGCCAGCAGCACCGCGAGCCCGGTGCACACGGTCCCGAGCAGGGCCAGGGGCAGGTCGAGCCCGAGGCGGGTCACGGCCAGGTTCGGCAGCATCGCGAGCACCAGAGCGGCCACCGCGGCCACCCCGCACGCCCAGACCGCTCGGCCGGCCGGCCGGGGACACCCGGCTCACGGC
>NZ_JBNFOB010000017.1:0-19411 GCF_057364565.1 Micrococcus sp. LASM2_SD2
CCGGCACCCGCCGCGCGAAGGTTGTGGTGGTCGGCGGCGGCGTGGCCGGCGAGGCCTCCGCCGTGGTGGCCGCCGGCATGGGCGCGGACGTCACCGTCCTGGACGTGAACCTGGAGCGTCTGGCCCAGCTCGAGCTGGTCCACCAGGGCCGCTTCCGCACCCTCGCCTCGAACCACCACACCCTCACCGAGCAGGTGGCCGACGCGGACCTGGTGATCGGCTCCGTGCTCATCCCGGGCGCCGCGGCCCCGAAGCTCGTCACCGAGGAGATGATCGCCTCCATGCGCCCGGGCTCCGTGCTCGTGGACATCGCGATCGACCAGGGCGGCTGCTTCGCAGGATCGAGGCCCACCACGCACACCGACCCGACCTTCCGCCTCGGTGAGCAGGTCATGTACTGCGTGGCCAACATGCCCGGCGCGGTCCCCCAGACCTCCACCGCCGCCCTGACGAACGCGACCCTGCCGTACGTCAAGCGCCTCGCCGCGAAGGGCTGGCAGAACGCCCTGGCCTCCGACCCCGGCTTCGCCGCCGGCCTGTCCACGGTGGACGGCACCCTGCAGCACCAGTCCGTCTACGACGCCCTGGCCGAGCCCCTCGGCCTGTCGGAGGACACCCTCCGCCCGGTGCGGGACGTCCTGAACGTGGTCGACTGACCCGGAGCCGACCGGACGACGACGCCGCACCTCGTGAGGTGGGCGGCCGTCGTCGTGCTGTGGGCGGGGACCCGACGTTCTCCCGAACGAAAGCGTGACGGGGTCAGGCGTTCCAGAGGCCGTAGGAGTCGGCCAGGTCCGCGATCTTCTGGGCGCGCAGCAGGCGGGGCAGGTAGGAGCCGTCGCCCACGGAGGCGCCGGCGGCGTGCTTGTCCAGCAGGTCGTGGGCCCACTGCACCTCGTCCTCGGACGGGGACAGCGCCCTGTTCACCCAGTCCACCTGGTCCCGGGAGAGCACCAGCCGGCCGGTCATGCCCATGGTGTTGGTCATGCGGGAGGACTCGTGCACGGCGTCCTCGCCGTCCGTGTTCTGCGGCGGGCCGTCGATCGCGCCCGGCAGCCGGCCCACGCGCGAGGCGATCACCAGCCGGGAACGGGCGTAGGCCATGGCGATCGGGTCGTCGCCCACGCCCACGTCCTTGCGGAAGTCGTTGGTGCCGAACGCCAGGCGGAACGTGCCCGGCGCCTTCGCCACGGCGGTGGCGTTCTCCACGCCCAGCGCGGACTCCAGCAGCGCGATCACCGGGGTGCCCGCCCGCAGCCGCATGGCGGTGAAGGTCACCTGCTCCGGCTCCTCGGTCTCGGCGAGCATCACGCCGCGCACGCCCTCCACGTCCTTGAGGGCCTCCAGGTCCGCGGCCCAGTGGTCCGTGCTGGTGGCGGAGATGCGCACCCAGGCGGTCATGCCGTTGGACAGGGCGTCCACCACGTTCGCGCGGGCCTCGTCCTTCTTCTCCTCCGGCACGGCGGCCTCGAGGTCGAAGATCACGGAGTCGGCCTCGGAGGCCAGACCCGGGGCGTAGTCCTCCGGCTTGGCGGCGTTGACCAGGAGCCAGGAGCGGCTGAGCTTGGCGGGCAGGGCGGCGGCACGTCGATTGCGCAGGGGCATGCCCGCCAGCCTAGTGCCGGCCGCTCGCGCAGGCGGAAGGGTTCCGGGGCCCGTGGTCACCCCGCGGACGGCGGTACCATGGGCCCACGACGACGGCCCCTCGCCACAGCCGGCATCGGTCCCGTCTGTTCTTGTCCCTCCACCCCCTCCCAGGAGTTCAGCGCCATGCACCGCACCGGACGTCGCCCCGCCGCCCGCGTGCTCGCCTGGGCCGGCGCCCTCTCCGTCGGCGCGGCCGCCGTGGCCGGCTGCACGCCGGACGGCCGGGAGCCCTCGCCGGAGGAGAACGGCTCCTCCCCCGAGGCGGCGGGGACCGGCGTCCCCCAGGTGGACCGGGAGGGCTACGCACCGCTGACGGTCTACCTCGTCTCCCCCGTGTGGTCCGCCCCGCCGGGCACCTCGGGCGTCCGGGTGGGCTGCCAGGACCAGGACCTGCTGGTGCCCGTGGAGACGGTGCCCACAAAGGCGGAGGACCCCGCGGACATGGCCATGGACTTCCTCCTGAAGGACGTCAGCGGCTCCCACGGCGACCCGGCCCTGACGAACGCCCTGGCGGCCTCCACGAAGACCCTGACGTACACCGGCCACCACCGGGACGGGGACACCGAGGTCTTCGAGTTCGCCGGCACCGTGACCGTGGAGGACGTGTGCGAGGCCGAACGGGTCCGGGCGCAGCTCGAGGCCACCGCCGCGTCCCACACGGACGCGGAGCAGGTCCGCGTGACCGTGGACGGCGAGGACATCGCCGACGTGCTCCGGCTGCCCGAGTACGAGCCCGGCGACGAGTACACCGCGCCCCCGGCCGAGGAGGACGCGCAGGAGAGCGCCACCCCCGGTGAGGACGACGTCGTCGGGGATCCCGGCGCACCTGAAGCCCCGGGTGAGGGGACGCCCAGCACCCCTGGCGAGGGGACGCCCAGTACCCCGGGTGAGGGGACGCCCAGCACCCCGGGCGGCGTGCCGAGCGTGCCCGGCTCCGTGCCCTCGTACGGCGTGGAGACCCAGCCCGTGCTGCCGCCGGACGCCCCCTGACCCCGGGCGGCGCCGGCGGACCGCGTCACGGCCCCTTCGCCCGCGGGGTCGCCGAGACGTGACGAGAGGTCCACAGGCCCGCGCCGCGCATGAGCCCCCACAGGACGAAGAGAGGGTCCCAGAGGACCGCGTGGCCGACGACGGCGGGCTGGTCCCAGGACGCCGCTCCGGTGGCGAGCCCCGTCCAGGCGCCGATCGTGCCCGCCCCTCCCCCGGGCGCGCGCAGGTCCTCAGCCGACCCCTTTCGCCTGCCGCACTCCGGCATATTGATTCCACCTGCCGGAAACCGGTCCTCGCCTGAGCGGGGCTGTTAGCCTCTACTCCCGTGTCCCAGAGTCGTGACTTTCTCTCCCAGCGCGCCCTCGGCGTGAAGCAGTCCGCGGTCCGCGATGTGTTCGACATCGCCATGGACCCCAACCTCGTCTCCCTCGCCGGCGGCAATCCGTGGCTTTCGGGCCTGCCCCTGGACGAGCTCGGCAAGACGGCCGGCGAGCTGATCTCCCGGCACGGCACCGAGTCGCTCCAGTACGGCCCCGGCCAGGGCCTGGAGCCGATGCGCCGGGCCGCGTGCACCGTGATGGCCGGCGACGGCATCCCGGACGCCGACCCGGAGCTCGTCGTCGTCACCCCCGGCTCCCAGGCCGCCATCGACACCGCCTGCCGCGCCTTCGGCAACCCGGGCGACGTCGTGGTGGTGGAGGACCCCACCTTCGTGGGCGCCCTGACCAGCTTCAACACGTGGGAGCTGGACGCCGTGGCCGCCGGCACGGACGAGCACGGCCTCATCCCGGCCGAGCTGGACGCCACCCTCGAGCTGATGAAGGCCGAGGGCCGCCGCGTGGCCTTCCTCTACACCATCCCGTCCTTCGCCAACCCCTCCGGCGCCCTGCTGCCTCAGGACCGCCGCGACGAGATCGCCCGCATCTGCGCCAAGCACGACGTGCTGATCGTGGAGGACAACCCCTACGGCCAGATCGCGTTCGACGGCGAGCCGACCGCCCCGATCGCCGCGAAGCACCGGGACCAGGTGGTCTACCTGGGCACCATGTCCAAGATCTTCTCCCCCGGCGTGCGCATCGGCTGGGCCCTCGTGCCCGAGGCCCTCAAGCGCGAGTTCTACCTGTCCGCGGAGTCCGCCTTCATCCACGCCTCCACGCACGGTCAGATGCTGTCCACCGCGTTCGTCGACCACTTCGACTGGCAGGGCCACGTCCGTGAGGTCTCCGGCCTCTACAAGGAGCGCGCCGAGGCCCTGTGGGACGCGGTCAAGGAGCACTGGGACCCCGCGGTGGAGTTCATCCGCCCGCGCGGCGGCTTCTTCCTCTGGGGCGCGCTGCCCGAGGGCGCCGACACCCTGGAGCTGATGACCCGGGGCATCGAGGCCGGCGCGGTCTTCGTGCCGGGCGCCGCCTTCACCCCGGTGGAGGGCACCCACTCCACGCTGCGGCTGGCCTTCTCCTTCGTGGAGGCGGACAAGCTCGTGGAGGGCGTGAGGCGGCTGGCCCCGGTGGTCAACGAGGCCGTGGCCCGCACGCGCTGAGCCGCCCGGACCCACGCCCCGGCACACGGACCCGAGGGGCCGTCCGCACTCCCGTCGCCACGGGTGCGGGCGGCCCCTCGTCCGTGGTGGCGGACGCCCCTTCCCCGGCCTCGGGCGATCGTATATGATCCGGACCATGACGCAGAGCACAGGCCAGAACCCCGTCACGCCCACCGTCACGGAGCACGACTTCACCCGCCGCGAGAACCGCCCGGGGAAGGTCCTCGCGCTGCACCTGAACTACCCCTCCCGCATCGCCCAGCGCGGACGCTCCCCGAAGTTCCCCGGCTACTTCATCAAGGCCGGCACCTCGATCGCCCGCTCGGGCGACACCGTCGAGCGCCCCGCGGACACGGAGCTGCTCGCCTACGAGGGCGAGATCGCGCTGATCATCGGCACCCCCGCCCGCCGCGTCTCCCCGGAGGACGGCTGGAGCCACGTCGCCGGCATCACCGCCGCCAACGACTGGGGCCTCTACGACCTCCGCCACGCGGACAAGGGCTCCAACGTGAAGAACAAGTCCGGTGACGGCTACACGCCGCTCGGCCCGGCCGTGATCTCCGCCGCCGGCCTGGACCCGAAGGCCCTGCGCGTGCGCACCTGGGTCAACGGGGAGATCGTCCAGGACGACACCACCGACGGCCTCGTGTTCCCGTTCGGTCAGCTCGTGGCGGACCTGTCCCAGCTGATGACCCTCGAGGAGGGCGACGTCATCCTCACCGGCACCCCGGCCGGCTCGTCCGTGGCCCAGCCCGGCGACGTCGTGGAGGTCGAGGTGGACGCCCCGACCGCCCCGGGTGCCCCGTCCACGGGCCGCCTGGTCACCAAGGTGGTGGAGTCCGACCGCCCGATGGCGCCGTTCGGCCACGGCCCGCAGGTGGACGACACGCAGCGCGAGGAGGCCTGGGGTTCACGCGAGGCCGCAGGCCTCCTGCCGGCCGACACCGAGGTGGCAGGGCTCTCCCCCGCCGGCGCCGAGAGGCCCGACGACGGCGCTGCCGCCGGCTCCGCCTCGCCGGCCGCCTCCTCGGCGGTGGACGAGAACGGCCACTGGGTCCCCTCGGCCCCGCAGCCGGACCGGACCCTGCTGACCCCTGAGCTGCGCGCCAAGATCGAGGCCACCGCCGTGGCCACCCTCACCGCCCAGCTGCAGAAGCGCGGCATCCAGAACGCCACCATCGACGGCCCCCGCCCGTTCCACCGAGGACGGCGCGTGCTCGGCTACGCCAAGACCCTGCGCTACGTCCCGAAGCGCGAGGACCTGTTCAAGGAGTTCGGGGGCGGCTTCAACGCCCAGAAGCGGGCGATGGACTCGGTGCGGCCGGACGACGTGGTGGTCATGGAGGCCCGCGGCGAGCACGGCACCGGCACCCTCGGCGACGTCCTCGCCCTGCGCGCCCAGGTGAACGGCGCGAACGCCGTGATCACCGACGGCGGCGTGCGGGACTCGGACGCCGTCCGCGAGGTCGGCCTCCAGGTGTACGCGAACGCCGCGCACCCGGCGGTGCTGGGTCGCCGCCACATCCCGTGGGAGGTCGGCGGCACCATCGCCTGCGGCGGCACCACCGTCCAGTACGGGGACATCATCGTCGGCGACGACGACGGTGTGGTGGTCATCCCGCCGTCCCTGCTCCAGGAGGTCGTGGACGACGCCTACGAGCAGGAGCTGCAGGACGCCTGGGTGTTCGAGCAGGTCAAGGACGGCCACCCGGTGGACGGCCTCTTCCCGCCGAACGCCGAGTGGAAGGCGAAGTTCGCCGAGTACCGCAGGACCCTGCCGGACGCCCCGGCCCCGGAGGGCGACGGGCGCGCATGAGCCGCACGGACACGGGGCGAGCCGCGGCCACGCCGAGGCGAGGATCCACGCAGACGGGACAGTCCGTCGTCGGGATCCCCGCCTCCAAGGCCGACCGCGCCTACCAGGCCATCCTCGAGGGGATCCGGGACCAGCGCCACGAGCCGGGCGACCGGCTGGTGCTGTCCCAGATCGCCGCGGAGCTCGGCATGTCCGTGGTGCCCGTGCGGGAGGCGATCCGCCGCCTGCAGTCGGAGAACCTGGTGGCGTACGAGCGGAACGTGGGCGCCACGTGGTGGGCATCGACCCGGTCGAGTACCGCCACACGATGGAGACGCTGGCGCTGGTGGAGGGCTACTCCACCGCCCAGTGCGCCCCGCACGTGACGGCCGAGGACCTCGAGGCCGCCCGCGAGGTCAACGACGCCATGCGCGCGCTCACCGAGTCGGAGCAGGCCTGGGACCCGGTGGCGTTCACCGAGCTCAACCGGCACTTCCACTCGATCCTGTTCGAGCACCACCAGAACGAGCACGTCCACGACCTGGTGCACCGCGGCTGGAACCGCCTGGCCGCGCTGCGCTCCTCCACCTTCGCGTACGTGCCCGGTCGCGCGGACGCCTCCGTGGAGGAGCACGAGCACCTGCTGCGGCTCATCGAGGAGGGGGCGCCCTTCGATCAGATCGAGGCCGCGGCCCGCGCCCATCGCCTGAACACCCTGCACGCCTACCTGGAGCACAGCGCGGAGCAGTCCGCGTGAGCACACCGCCGGAGAGCCCGGCCCGAGCACGCCGGCACCGGGGCCGGGACATCACAGACCGACCGACCACATGAACCATCCGACCCATCCGAAGCACTGGAGCGAAGGAGACACCATGACCGAGAAGACCAGCATCGAGGCACGCAAGCCCGAGGGCCTGCCGGACGTCCTGCGCCACTACATCGACGGCGAGTTCGTCGACTCGATCGACGGCGACACCTTCGACGTGCTCGACCCGGTGACCAACGAGCCCTACATGAAGGCCGCCTCCGGCAAGTCCGCGGACATCGACCGCGCCGTGGCCGCCGCGAAGGCCGCGTTCGAGTCCGGCGAGTGGTCCCAGGCCCTGCCGCGCCAGCGCTCGCGGGTGCTGCACAGGATCGCGGACATCATGGAGACCCGCGGCGACCAGCTGGCCGCCATGGAGTGCTTCGACACCGGCCTGCCGATCAAGCAGGCCAAGGGCCAGGCCGCCCGCGCCGCGGAGAACTTCCGCTTCTTCGCGGACCTGATCGTCGCCCAGCACGACGACGCCTTCAAGGTCCCTGGCCGCCAGGCCAACTACGTGAACCGCAAGCCGATCGGCGTGGCCGGCCTGATCACCCCGTGGAACACCCCGTTCATGCTGGAGTCCTGGAAGCTGGCCCCGGCCATCGCCACCGGCAACTCCGTGGTGCTCAAGCCCGCCGAGTTCACCCCGCTGTCCGCGTCCCTGTGGGCGGGCATCTTCGAGGAGGCCGGCCTGCCGAAGGGCGTGTTCAACATGGTCAACGGCTTCGGCGAGGAGGGTTTCGCCGGCGACCCGCTGGTCAAGCACCCGGACGTGCCGCTGATCTCCTTCACCGGCGAGTCCCGCACCGGCCAGATCATCTTCGGCAATGCGGCCCCGCACCTGAAGGGCCTGTCCATGGAGCTCGGCGGCAAGTCCCCGGCCGTGGTCTTCGAGGACGCGGACCTGGAGACCGCCATCGACGCCACGATCTTCGGCGTGTTCTCCCTGAACGGCGAGCGCTGCACCGCCGGCTCCCGCATCCTGGTCCAGCGCTCGATCTACGACGAGTTCGTGGAGCGCTACGCCGCCCAGGCGAAGAACGTGAAGGTCGGCCTGCCGAACGACGAGACCACCGAGGTCGGCGCGATCGTGCACCCGGAGCACTTCGAGAAGGTCATGTCCTACGTGGAGATCGGCAAGGGCGAGGCCCGCCTGGTGGCCGGCGGTGGCCGCCCCGAGGGCTTCCCGGAGGGCAACTTCGTGCAGCCGACCGTGTTCGCGGACGTGAAGCCGGACGCCCGGATCTTCCAGGAGGAGATCTTCGGCCCGGTCGTGGCGATCACCCCCTTCGACACGGAGGAGGAGGCCCTCGAGCTGGCCAACAACACCAAGTACGGCCTGGCCGCCTACATCTGGACCAACGACCTCAAGCGCGCCCACAACTTCGCGCAGAACGTGGAGGCCGGCATGGTGTGGCTGAACTCGAACAACGTGCGCGACCTGCGCACCCCCTTCGGCGGCGTGAAGGCCTCCGGCCTGGGCCACGAGGGCGGCTACCGCTCGATCGACTTCTACACCGATCAGCAGGCCGTGCACATCAACCTCGGCGAGGTCCACAACCCGGTGTTCGGCAAGCAGGGCAAGTGACCCCGGCCCGGGCGGCGTGACCTTCCCACCCCTGCGCCGAGCCGGAGACTTCGGCTGCTTCAGGCGCGCCTGAAGGCACCGAACCCTCTGGTTCGGCGCGGGACAGCGGGACCCGGCCATCCCGACGACGGCACCCACCTCCCCGAGGCGGGTGCCGTCGTCGTCTCCTCCCCCCGGGATGGCACGATGATCCGCATGGACCACCACGAGCCCGGCCGGTGCTCTTCACCTACCTCCACGGCGGCGAACACTTCCTCGACGTGCAGGACACCTCCAACGACGGCCCCACCCCTGCGCGCAGAGTCGCCGCCGCGGTCCCTCGCGCCCTCCGGGCACGGATCGAGGCCTGGGACGACCGCATGGGTGACGCCTTCGACCACCCGGCCTACGGAGAGGGACGTCCGCCGGAGACCTGGCCGGCCGACCTGCGCGAGTCCCTGACCCGGGAGTACGACGCATTGGTGGCTGACCTCCACGCTGCGGGCTTACCCGTGGTCCGCGACGCCTGGTGGGCGCCCGGCTCCGTGTGAGCCCAGGGCTTGCCCGTCCCCGCCGCCCTGCGCAGGATGGAGGGCAGGCGACCAGAGGAGAGGGGCCCATGGCCGTATCGACGCGCACCCCGGAGTTCACGCCGCCCGGCGAGTTCTCCTGGCCCCGGGCCGCGGTGAAGACCACGGCGCTGTGGCTGGTGAACTACGCGCTCCTGGCGGTCGCGATCCTGCTGTCCGCCTCCGGGCTCTTCCGGACCAACAACGGAAGCACCGTGGAGCCGGGCTACGTGCTCTATGCCTGGGCGATGATGCAGGGGTTCTTCCCGCTCTACCACCGGGCCACCGGCGCCCCTGACGACTACATCCCGCAGAGCCCCCGGTTCATCCCCCTGCTCCTGCTGACGCAGGCGGTGGGGATCGTCTCGCTGGCCCTGCTGGTCCGGCCGCTCTCGCTGATCGGGGCGGACCAGCATGAGCCCGGGTCCGTGATGGCGCTGATGGACGTGGACCCGACGGCGTGGGGCCTCTTCATGCTCCACGCCCTCGGCATGCTCGGCTGGCCCACGGCCGCTGCCCTGTTCATGCTGCGCCGGACAGCCCAGCCCGGCAGGCTGCTCGTCGGCCTGGTGGTGGGTCTGCCGCTGTTCCTGGTGACCCTCCTGGGCGGGTTGATCGGTGGCTTCTTCCTCATCGTCGACGGGGACGCCGCCCGGGACACCGCGCTGCTGATCAGCGCCACCTTCGGCCTCACCGGCCTGACGGCCCTGGCCCTCTCGATGCTCTGGTTCCGGGCCTCCACCGCGCGCGAGCCGCTGGGACCGCCGCCGGCGAAGCCCGGGATGTTCACGGGGGCCGTGCAGCCGCCGCGAGACTGAGCGCCGGCTCCGCCCGCTCCACCCGCGCCGCGCGCGCAGGACGCAAGTGAGGGCGAACCTTCCCGGAATATCGGCACGAATTCCGGGAAGGTTCGCCCTCACAACGACCCCTTCGCGGTCGACTCTTCCCCCGGATCGTAGGATCATATACGATCTGAGTCAGAGGGAACGTGCCCCAGCCCACAGCCCCTGCTCGCCGCCGAGGACCACCGTCCCCGCCGGCGCTGCACAGTCCCGCGGGCCGGGCGCACGCACCCACCGCGCCGGCATCGCCGTCGGCACGCACCACCCCAGAGTCAGGAGTGACGATGAGCAACTACGAGGGCCGCACCAAGACCTCGTCCGGCTTCTACGTGGGCCAGGAGGGCCCGGTGAAGACCGACAACCCGATCCCCACCCCGAAGTCCCCCGCTCCGGACGTGCTGCGCTGCGCCTCCATGGAGCTCGTGGTGACCGACCTGGCCGCCTCCCGCAGGTTCTACGTGGACGTGCTGGACCTGGTGGTGACCGAGGAGGACGAGAACACCGTCTACCTGCGCTCCATGGAGGAGTTCATCCACCACAACCTGGTGCTCCGCAAGGGCGAGACCGCCGCCGTGGCCGCGTTCTCCTACCGCGTGCGCACCCCGGAGGACCTGGACAAGGCCGTCGCCTTCTACGAGGAGCTCGGCTGCCGCGTCGAGCGCAGGAAGGACGGCTTCGTGAAGGGCATCGGCGACTCCGTGCGCGTCGAGGACCCGCTGGGCTTCCCGTACGAGTTCTTCCACGAGGTGGAGCACGTGGAGCGCCTGGCCTGGCGCTACGACCTCTACACGCCGGGCGCCCTGGTGCGCCTGGACCACTTCAACCAGGTGACCCCGGACGTGCCGCGCGCCGCCCGCTACATGCAGGACCTGGGCTTCCGCGTGACCGAGGACATCCAGGACGAGAACGGCACCGTCTACGCCGCGTGGATGCGACGCAAGCCCACCGTGCACGACACCGCCATGACCGGCGGCGACGGCCCGCGCATGCACCACGTCGCCTTCGCCACGCACGAGAAGCACAACATCCTCGCCATCTGCGACAAGCTCGGCTCGCTGCGCATGTCCGACGCGATCGAGCGCGGCCCGGCGCCACGGCGTGTCCAACGCGTTCTACCTCTACCTGCGGGACCCGGACGGCCACCGCGTGGAGATCTACACCCAGGACTACTACACCGGCGACCCGGACAACCCGGTGGTCACCTGGGACGTGCATGACAACCAGCGCCGCGACTGGTGGGGCACCCCGGTCGTCCCGTCCTGGTACACGGACGCCTCGCTCGTGCTGGACCTGGACGGCAACGTCAAGGAGGTCGTGGCCCGCACCGACGACTCCGAGATGGCCGTGACCATCGGTGCCGACGGCTTCTCCTACACCCGTGAGGACGACGAGAAGGAGATGCCGGACTGGAAGAAGGGCGAGTACAAGCTCGGCAACCAGCTCTGACACCCCCGCCGCAATTCGGGGCCACTTCGCACGGACTTTCACCTGGCGGAATCTAGTGGTGAGTGCACCAGGTCGTTCTGGCTGATCCAGGAAGGCCTGGTGCACTCACCATGTCCCCGAAGTGCTCCCATGCCGTGTCCAAGACCTTCCGCCTGCGTGCTCTGGAACTGATGCTCAACGGCGGCAGGACAGAAGACGTCGTCGCTCAGTTGAGCGTGTCTCAGACCGCGGTGAAATGCCGGTGCCAGCAGGCAGGACTTCGTTTGGATCCGGACAGGGGACCCGGCCAGCTCCACCATGGTGACGGTGCCGTGATCACCACGCCCCGCGCCCCGCGCCCTGGATCGCCCCGGGATGCGTGGAGAGCATGAACATCCCTGGAGGATAGAGACATGCCTGCACCACGAAAGTACCCCGACGAGCTCCGTGAGCGAGCGATCCGCCTGGTCCGAGACCGCCTCGCTGATGAGCCCGCCCTGCCCGTCTCCCGCGCCTGCCGGCACGTTGGCGAGCAACTCGGCATCAACGGCGACTCGCTGCGCAACTGGGTCACACGCGAGCGGATCGACAACAGGGAAATCCCTGGCACCACAAGCAGTGACGCCGCCCGGATCACGGAACTCGAGAAAGAGAACCGTGAACTGCGTCGCGCCAATACCATCCTGCGTCAAGCGAGTGCATATTTCGCACAGGCGGAGCTCGACCGCCGATAACCGACGTGGACGCGTTCATCGACGCACGCCGAGATGAACACGGGGTCGAGCCGATCTGCACCGAACTCACTCAATCCGGTATCCAGATCGCCCTGAGCGCCTACTATGCGAGAATGGATCGCCCAGCATGCGAGATTCACGGCGGCCACCGGGTGCCCGGTGTTCATCGCGGACCCGCACTCGCCCTGGCAGCGGCCCACGAACGAGAACTTCAACGGGCAGTTGCGGTGGGAGTGCCCCAAGGGCACGGACTTCAACACCATCTCTGATGAAGACATCCGTGCCACTCAGGACCTGTCGAACACGCCGGCCAGGGTTGTGCTGGACGGGTGCACCCCGGCTGAGAGACTGGCCGAACTCATCGACAACACCCAGGACAGTGGTGCACTGACCACCTGACCCCGCCCGAATCGAAGCGGCGTGTCCCGCCCCCATTCGTCTGACCGGGGGGCGAGAGGGGACGCGGAGTCCCCCCGTGGGGAGTCCGCCCCCTCTCGCCCCTACGGCAAGGGTCTCGGAGATGGCGTGAGCTCGCATCAGCGGGAGGTACGCGTCTGCTCCCATGCCGCCCGCAGGCGGTCGAGGCGGTCCAGGTCCGGGGCGTCGCCTGTGCCGAGGTGGTCCCTGACCCAGGCGGTGAAGGCCGCCGCGCCGTCCAGCAGACCGGGGACGACGACGGCCGGGTCCACGAGCGTCGTCTGATCGTCCACACTGAACAGGGCGCCCGCGGCGACGCGCCGCAGGGCAGGCTCCTCCGGGAGCCGGTCAGCCGGCTCCCTCACGCTGGCGCCGGTGACGAACTCCTCGACGGCGTCGACGAGCAGCTCCCAGGTCACCGTCACGTGGTCGAGAAGGGTCGGCCCCATGAGCTCGTGGCCGTAGTACTCCACGGTGACCACCCCCTCACCGCCATAGGGGTTCCGCTTCAGCCGTTCGGCCCACAGACGTGCGGCCCCCTCCGGGTCATCGTGAATACTGAGCAGATGCTCCTCCGGCTCGGCCAGGAAGGCGTCCAGGTCCTCCACGGCATTCGGCCTGAGCAGTGCCGTGTCGCACTGGAACGGCTCAAGGGTCTCGGTCATGTCAGCCCCTGCATCGTGTCGCTCACCCATGTCATCGAGGATAGAACTGGACGACGCGGCCCTTGGAAATCCGCATCGTGTAGTTCACGCCGTCGACTCTCCCGCTGACCGTGAATGTGGCGTTGGTCCCCTGCGACCGGAGAGTCGACGCCTTCTGCTTCATCGCCGCATGGACGAGGGACCGGACGTCGTTGAGTGACATGTTCGCATTGAAGAAAGTCTGTGTCTTCTTAGTCGTTCCGTTGTGCATGACAACCAGCGCCGCGACTGGTGGGGCACCCCGGTCGTCCCGTCCTGGTACACGGACGCCTCGCTCGTGCTGGACCTGGACGGCAACGTCAAGGAGGTCGTGGCCCGCACCGACGACTCCGAGATGGCCGTGACCATCGGTGCCGACGGCTTCTCCTACACCCGTGAGGACGACGAGAAGGAGATGCCGGACTGGAAGAAGGGCGAGTACAAGCTCGGCAACCAGCTCTGAGCCTGTCCCCTTCCTGAGGTCCGCACCTCGGCAGAGGACCACGACGGCGGCCGCCCACCTCGGGCGGTCGCCGTCGCCGTCTGCTCAGCTCACCTCACGGGGACGATCGGCAGGTCGTGCTCCTTCGCGAAGGCCACCCAGTGCGCAGCGGGCTGCTCCGCGAACGCCGCCGTCAGCTCGCCCTCGCTCTTGCCGAGCAGCTCCACCATCCGCTCCTTGAAGTGCGGCTCCAGCGCGGCCAGGGCCACGAAGCCGTCCGCGCACGCATAGATCCCGTACTCCGGCAGCGCCCCGCCGAGGATCGCCCGGCTGTGCGTCAGGTCGGTGGTCACGGCGGCGTCGCGCACGGCCTGCTCGAGGGACACCTTCACCCGCACGGCGCCGTCCCGGCCTGCGGCCACGTTCGCCCGGCGCTGCAGCAGGGCGGCCAGCGCCTGACCCGCGGCCCGCTCGCCGCCCATGACGTCGGCCAGCAGCACGGCCGGCAGCCGCGGCACATCCACATCTTCTCCATCGGCACCGCCGATCGTCCCGTTGGCGGCCTGGTAGGTCAGGTCGTGTCCGGGGTCCTCGGGGTCCTCCTCCGACCCGACGACCTCCACCCAGGCCAGGGACATGCGGTCCGCCAGCTCGGGCAGGCCCAGCCGCTCGGCCGCCGAGGGCCGCATGGACGTCACGAGGATCTCGGCCTGGTCGGCGAGCTTCGCCAGCTGCGCGCGCCCTGCCCTGTTCTTGAGATTCACCTCCACGATCGCCATCCCCTCGGAGAACCGCTCGTAGATCAGCGTGGACATCCGGGACATCATGTCCCCGCCCGGCCCTTCGACCTTGATCACATGGGCGCCCCACTGCTGCAGCCGCCAGGCCGCCCACGGTCCGGGCAGGTTCGGGGCCAGGGACAGGACGGTCACGCCCTCGAGCGGGCGCAGGGGTGTCTCGGCAGCGGTCACGGCTGGGCCTCCTCAGCTCTCGGGCGACGGTCTGACGACGACGGCCGGCCCCGGTCGGGTGCGGACCCGCCCCACCGTGGGACGACGCGCCCGCCACGGCGGGCCGGCAGGACCCGGCGAGGCGGCCGTCGTCGTGGTCCTCTGCCTGAAGCATGCCAGCGCATGTGACCTGCGCCACGAACATGACACCATGCAACGTATACGATTCACCCAGAGCCCCTTCCCCGAGCCGCCGCAAGGAGCGCCATGCTGAACCACGAGACGCACGTGAAGATCGCCGACGAGCTGCACCGGGCCGGCATCGACCGCACGCCGGTCCCCCTGCTCACCGCCCGTTACCCGGAGATGCAGATCGAGGACTCCTACGCCGTTCAGCGCATCTGGGCCGAGCGCCAGGTGGAGGCCGGCCGGCGGAAGGTGGGCCACAAGATCGGCCTGACCTCCAAGGCCATGCAGGACGCCACCGGCATCGACGAGCCGGACTACGGCGTGATCTTCGACGACCAGGTCTTCGAGTCCGGCCACGTGTACGAGTGGAAGAGGTACACCCACCCGCGCATCGAGATGGAGCTGGCGTTCGTGCTCAAGGACGAGCTGCGCGGCCCGGGCCTGAACCTGATCGACGTGCTGCGCGCCACCGAGTACGTAGTGCCGGCGCTGGAGGTGCTGGACTCGCGCATCGAGATGGCCGGCCGCACCATCACGGACACCATCTCGGACAACGCGGCCCTGGGCTCCATGGTCATCGGCGGCCGCCCGGTGAAGACGGATGAGGTGGACCTGCGCTGGGTCTCCGGCATCCTCTCCCGCAACCAGGAGATCATCGAGACCGGCGTGGCGGCGGGCGTGCTGAACCACCCCGCCAACGGCGTGCACTGGCTGGCCAACCGCATCGCCGGGCACGACGACGCCCTCGAGGCCGGCGAGATCATCCTGGCCGGCTCCTTCACCCGCCCCATGTGGGTCTACGAGGGCGACACCGTGTACGCGGACTACGGCCCGCTCGGCACCGTCACCTGCCGCTTCGAGTGAGAGGACAGACCACCATGCCCGTGATCGACAACGCCCAGCCCCTCGTCCGCGACCTCTTCACGGAGGAGGCCGTGTCCGCCCGCGGCGGTCGCCCCGCCGCCGGCATGTTCCTGTGCTCCGGGGATGCCACCACTGCGGAGATCTGTGCCGGCGCCGGCATGGACTACCTGCTGATCGACGCCGAGCACGCCCCGCTGACCCTGCAGGACGTGCTGACGCAGCTGCGGACGATCGCCGGCTACCGGGTGCCCACCATGGTGCGCGTGCCGGCCCTGGACACGGTGGTGATCAAGCAGTTCCTGGACCTGGGGGCACAGACCCTGCTGGTGCCCCTGGTCAGCACGCCGGAGCAGGCCGCCCATGCGGTGGACGCCCTGCGCTACCCGCGCCCGCGCGGTGAGGACGGCACCCCGCAGGACGAGGGCGACGGGGACTTCGGCGGCATCCTCCGCGGTGACCGCGGCGTCGGCTCGGCTCTGGCCCGCTCGGGCCGGTGGAACCGGATCGGCGGGTATCTGCGCGACGGCGACCGCCACGTCAGCCTGTTCGTGCAGGTGGAGACGGCGGACGGGGTGGCCAACGCGCACGCGATCGCCTCCACCCCGGGCGTGGACGGCGTGTTCGTCGGTCCCTCGGACCTCTCCGCGTCCATGGGCCTGCTCGGCCAGCAGTCCCACCCGGACGTGGTGGCCGCGGTGAAGCAGACCATCGAGGCCGTGAAGGCTGCCGGCAAGATCGTGGGCGTCAACGCGTTCGTGCAGGCCCAGGCCGAGGACTATGCGGCCGCCGGTGCGGACTTCGTCAACGTGGGCGCGGACGTGGCGATCCTCGCCCGCGGCGCCGAGGCCCTGGCGGACGCCTGGTGCCCGGCCGCCGAGGGCGAGGCCGGCGGGGAGCGCGCCAGCTACTGACGCCGTCCCCGGGGCCGTCCGTAGGCTGGGCGGATGGACTCCTCCTCCCATCCCGCCCTTCCCGACGACGGCTCCCCCGCCTCCTCCGTCCACCTCACCTCGGTGTTCGCGGACACCTTCCCCGAGCTCTCCGTGCCGTGGCAGGGCCAGCCCGCCCCGGGCGCCGAGGCCGTGTTCGTGGACGAGGAGCTCGCCGCCGAGCTCGGCCTGGATCCCGCGTGGCTGCGCTCCGAGGAGGGTGTGCGGCTGCTGACCGGCGAGCGCCCGAGGCGCGGCGCGGGCGGGGACGGCGGTGGAGACGACCGTGTGGACTCCTCCGCCGCACACCCCGTCGCCCAGGCCTACGCCGGACACCAGTTCGGCCACTACTCCCCCGTGCTCGGCGACGGCCGCGCCCTGCTCCTCGGCGAGATCCCCGCCCCACCGGACGCTTTCGTTCGGGAAACCGTCGAGTCCTCAGGCGCTGTCGTTCGGGAAACCGTCGAGTCCTCAGGCGCTGTCGTTCGGGAAACCGTCGAGTCCTCCGATGCACAGCCCGGCCCCACCTCCCCGCACACCCCGGCCCTGCCGTCCCTCGTCGACCTGCACCTCAAGGGCTCGGGCCGCACCCCGTTCTCCCGCCCGGGCTCGGACGGCCTGGCCGCGCTCGGCCCGATGCTCCGCGAGGTCCTCGTCTCGGCCTCCCTGCATGCCCTCGGCGTCCCGACCACCCGGGCCCTGGCCGTCGTGACCACCGGCCGCCGGGTCACCCGCGAGGAGCTGCACCCCGCGCCGTGCTGGCCCGCACCGCCGCCTCCCACCTGCGCGTGGGCACCGTCCAGTACGCCGCGGCCCTGGCCGCCCAGCACGAGGCCGCCGGCTCCCCGGACCGCGACGACGACCTCCACCCGGAGACCCTGCTTCCCCGCCTGGTCCAGCACGCCCTGGACCGCCACCACCCGGACGCCGAGCGCACGGACGTCCCCGCCCTGGACCTGCTCCGCGCCGTCGCCCGCGTCCAGGCGGAGCTGGTGGCGCAGTGGATGCTGCTGGGGTTCGTGCACGGGGTGATGAACACGGACAACATGACCCTCTCCGGCGAGGCGATCGACTTCGGCCCGTGCGCCTTCATGGAGGCCTTCGACCCGGACACCGTCTTCTCCTCGATCGACCACCAGGGCCGCTACGCCTACGGCAACCAGCCGGCGATCGCCCGCTGGAACCTCGCCCGCCTCGCCGAGGCCCTGCTCCCCCTGATCGACGAGGACCCGCAGCGCGCCGTGGCCTCTGCCGAGCGCGTGCTGGACGAGTTCCGCGCGCACCACACCCGCGCCTGGCATGAGGGACTCGCCGCCAAGCTGGGCCTGTCCCCGGGCGGGCGCGGCACCGTCAACACCCTCACCGACCCGCTGTTCGCCCTGCTGGCCGAGCACCGGGTGGACTGGACGTCCTTCTGGGCGTCGCTGGCGGACGTGGCCGAGGCGCAGGACGCCTCGCTCCTCCCCGAGCCGCTGCGGGACTGGGGCGCCGACTGGTTGGCCTACTCCCCCGCCCCCGCCCTGCTGCGCCGCACCAACCCCGTGGTGATCGCCCGCAACCACCTCGTGGAGGAGGCGCTGGCCGCTGCCGAGGCCGGGGACCTGCAGCCGTTCGAGGACCTGCTGGCCCAGGTGCAGGACCCCTACTCGCCCCGAGACGGACGGGAGAGGTACGCGGAACCGGCCGCGCCGTCGTCGGGACGCTATGTGACCTACTGCGGGACGTGAGCCGGCAGGCGGAGGCGGCCGTCCGATTCGACGCCGCTGCGCCACACACCGAAGGGCCCCGTCCGCTCCCAGTGGAGCAGGCGGGCCCTTCGTGGTGGGGCGGGTCAGTTGGCGAAGGTGTCCAGCAGACGACCCGTGGGGGTGAACAGGCCGACGGAGTCGCCGCCGTTGTTCAGCACGTTCGAGGTGCCCTGGTTGTAGTAGGCGTCCTCGGTGTCCGTGCCCGGACCGGTGTAGACCCGCAGGGTCTGGCCCGGCTCGAGGATGTAGCCCTCGCCGACGGTCAGGACGTTGTAGGCGGCGTCCCGCAGGACGTAGCCGGAGACGTCCACCGGTGCCGGGCCGTCGTTGACCAGCACCACGTGCTCACCGGTCTCCGGCTGCAGGTCCGCACCGGGGACGTCGTTGACGGAGTCCAGGATCCGCACGCCCTGCGCCTGCGGGAACGGCTTGACCCCCTTGGCATGACGGACGAGCTCGCGGGGGAAGTCGCCGGTCACCCGATCCACCCCGAGCGCCGCGACCTGCTTGTAGGCCTCCACGGAGTTCACGGTGTAGACGGCCGCCTCCAGGCCGGCGTCATGGATGCGCCGCACCCCGTCCGCGTCCAGGTTGCGGTAGTTGGTGCTGAAGCCGTCCGCGTACTCGGCCACCGCCTCCAGGGCGGCCGCGTCCGGCACGGTGCCGGCGAGCTGCTGCAGCGGGACCTCCGGTGCCAGGGCGGCGAAGCGACGGTTGGACTCGGCGTCGAAGCCGATGACCTCCACCTTGTCCCGGTCCACGAGGCGCTGCCACTCGGGCACGGAGGCGAGGGCCTCGGCCACGACGGCCTCGATGCCGGGCGAGTTCTGCGGGCTCTTGATCTCGATGAACACTCCGGTGCGCGGGGTGGCCACCCGGGCGGCGTCGTGCAGGTGCGGGATCCGCTCGCCGGCGTAGCGCTCGGCATAGGCGGAGCCGACCTCGAGCTGCTGGAGCTCGGCCCAGGTGAAGCTGGTGATCGGGTCGTCCTCGCGGCCGGGGAACACCTCGGCGACGTTCGTGGTGCGGGCAGGCGTGGAGTCGTGGAAGAGGAAGGGGACGCCGTCGGCCGAGAGCTGCACGTCGATCTCGAAGAAGGACGCACCTGAGCGGACCGCCTCGCGGAAGGCCGCCACGGTGTTCTCCGGGGCGACGCCCGCGGCACCGCGGTGGCCGATCACCTCGGGGGCGGAGGACTCGACGGCCTGCGCCGTGGGTGCCGAGACGGTGCCGGCGCCGTGACGCTCGGACGCCGCGGGGAGCGTGCTCCCG